>CAYWND010000051.1:0-10616 GCA_964459085.1 uncultured Oceanibium sp.
GCGGCGGTTGCGAGGGAGAGCAGGATCAGGGTCAGAAGGGATTTCATTCATGCCTCCTCGGGCGGTAGCGGGCGTTTGGCGCCGGTTTCATCGACGGCGACAAAAACGAACTGTGCCTCGGTCATCTTCAGGCGGCGATTGGTCGGCTGGCGGGTCACCCAGACCTCGGTCTCGATCTGCAGGGACGTGGTGCCTTCGCGCAGGATACGCGCATAGATCGACACGGTGTCGCCCACATGGACGGGCTTGTGGAAGGTCATGGCGTTCACGGCCACGGTGGCCACCCGTCCGCCGGACCGGCGGCGGGCGAGAACGGACGAGCCCAGATCCATCTGTGCCATCAGCCAGCCACCGAAGATGTCGCCGTTGGCGTTGGTGTCCGCGGGCATCGCGATGGTTTGCAGGGTCAGGGTGCCTTGGGGATCGTCCATGTTCGCGAGTTTGGACGGCTGGGTGCGACGGTGTCCAGTGGAAACGGTGGTTGCCAGGGCGCGGGGGGCCACCCTAGGCTTTCCGGAAACACCGGGGGAGCGCATGAAAACCCATCATCTGTATTCCGACGAGACTGGCGAGAGCCGTTGGCGCGACGTCGAACCGGCCCTGGTCGAAAGGAGTTTTGCCCCGCCAGCGAAGGCGATCGAGATATCAGACCCTGAACCGGCGGCGCAGTTCCTGTTTCTGCGCCTGCGGGCTGGATGGGACGAGCCTGTCCACCCGACGCCAGTGCCTCAGACGCTGATCTGCCTGGCCGGGGCCGTCGAGGTCACGGCGAGCGATGGCGAGGTGCGGCGGATCGGTCGGGGAGATGTATGGCGGATGGAGGATCTGACCGGAAAGGGCCATCATACCCGGGTGGTCGGCGACGCGGATTTCGAGGCGGCGATCGTCCAGTTTGCCTGAGCCACGCGCGGGGGTTCAGTTCATCACAACCGCGTAACGCACGATTCGGTTGTTGTCGCTGTCGGCGATCCAGTAGCGATTGCCGCGCACCACGACGCCTTCGGGTTGCGCGAATGTGCCGGGTTCGTCGCCCGGCAGGCCGGTTCCAAGGACGCCCAGCAGCGATCCGCCGTCGGGGCCCAGCGGGTCGATCAGCAGGATCCGATTGGCATCCTGATCCGCAACCACCAGCAGCCCGTCCTCGGTCACATCCATGTAGCGTGCACCGACCAGGCCGAACTTGGGGTGATCGATGGTTTGCAGATGCGCAAGCTCGGGGGAGTAGCGGACCAGGCGGCGATTGAAATTGTCGGCGATCCAGACCGAACCGTCCGGGGCCTCGGCGACATCATGCGCGCCAAAGTGCCCCTCGGCCACGGCCACGACCTTGTCGCCCTCGTAGGCGACCAATTGACCGGTGCCGCCCGCCGAGGCGTAGATCCGGCCGTTGGAATGCATGATTGCGCCTTCGGTCCTGGGCGCGGGATAGGCGAGACCATTATCGAGGCCCGCCAGAATGTCGGGGTAAACCACCGCCGCGCCGATCCCGGTGACCGCGATCACCGTTTCCCCATTTGGCCCGAAATCGATGTCGTGGATGTTGGGGAAACTGCCCTCGCCTATGACCTGCACCAATTCCAGCGTCTCGGGGTCCATGATCGCGATCCGGTTGCCGAACTTGTCGGCAACCCACAGCCGCCCGTCAGGACCGAAGGCAATGTCGTGGGGGTCGTTCAGGACCGCGGGTCCGGCCAGTTCGAAGCTGGCAAAGGGTGGCGCGTCCTGGGCGGCTGCGGCGCTGGCGGCCAGGCAGGCGATGGCAAGCACATTGGTGAAGGATCGAATCGGGCGCATGGAAACCTCCTGCAGAGCAGAGTAGCCCCCTGCGCGCGGGGTTCCACAGAAATGGCCGAACGGTCAGCCGCCCTTGATGACCGCAGGGCGGGACGCCATCGCATCCTTGAGGTCTTGTTCGAAATACGGATCCTCTTTGAGGATTTCGCGCAGCATGAACTCGCGGATCACCTCGCCCGGGGTTTCATTGCGGGTGTTGCACAGCAGCCAGAACCGCTTGGCCAGAAAGGATGGGCAGTTGAATTGCAGCTCTTCCATGGATCGGGGTCCTTGCGTGTTCCACCTGGAGGCCACGCATAGGGCACCTGGGTTAATGGAGCCGTAAGATGGATGGTCCGGCTAGCCGTCGCGGGGTTGGGCGGCCCGTCTTTCGCGGCTGAGCGTGTAGATGCCGGTGGCGACGATCACCAGGGCCCCGGCCCAGGTCCATCCATCCGGCAGATAGCCGAAGACCAGATAGCCCCAGGTGGTCGAGAAGATCAGCAGCAGGTATTGCACGGGCGCGATGATGACAGCCTGCGTGACCTCGAGCGCCTTGATCATCAGCGATTCGCCCGTCGCGGCCAGGATCGCAACGCCAGCGAGCAATCCGATCTGAGACGCGGTCTCGGGGGTTTGCCAGAAGAATGGCAGCGGGATCGTCAACAGCGCGCTGGCGGTGATCGCGGTGTAGGCGACAGTGGTGATCGTGCGATCGCCGCCCGCGAGATAGCGCGACAGGATCTGGCGCAGCGCAAAGAACAGGGCCGCGGCGACCACGAAGAAGATCGCGGGATGCATGACGCCAAATCCGGGGCGGATCACGATCAGTGCGCCGACAAAGCCGATGGTGACAGCAGTCCAGCGACGGATCCCGACCCGTTCGCCAAGGATCGTGGCACCCAGGATCGTGACCATGAAGGGGGCCACGAAGCTGACCGCCACAGCGTCGGCAAGCTGTACATAGGTCAGGGCGATGATGAATGTGGTGGCCGAGCAGACCGCCAGCGCCCCGCGCGCGATCTGAAGCCCGGGATGCGCGGTTTTCAGGATCGACAGCCCACCGAAGGGCAGGAACAACAGCACGCCGACCAGCAGGCCAAGCTGCCGGAACCAGACGATCTGGACGGCGTGAAAACTCTCGGTCAGCAGTTTGGCCCCGGTGTCCACGACCGAAAAGATCAGCATCGCAAGGGCCATCAGCGCGATGCCCAGCAGCGGCGCGTTGCGGCGGGGGGCCGTGGTCTGGCCGACCGGGGCTGCGGGCTGGATGGGGATAGCGGACCTCGCGATGTCTCAGGGGTCCGATCCTTTGGTGCGGGCAAGAGGCTGTCAAGCGGTGTCCGCTGGCGCGGACGAGTCCCTGAGCTTGGACCCCCCCTTGCGGGGCGTGTCCAAGCGGTTGGTGCCCAGCCGACCCGCCGGGATCAGACGTTCGGGAAATAGTCCTCGGGGCCGCCGTCGCGCCGGACGTCCGCGGTGCAGCAGTGCAGGCCGCCGCCGAAGGCATAGGCGTCACGCAGGTCGACCGGGATCACCTCTTGCCCCAGCTTGTCGAGCTGTTCCATCTGGTACACTTCGGATGCCTCGACGCAGACGGTCTTGGGGTCGAGGACCAGGACATTCATCGAAAGCCAGGTCGACGAGTAACACAGCGGCGGCGGCGCATTATGCGCGGGTTGTGCTGCATCGACAATTTCCCATCCGTTGCGTTCGAACAACTTGCGCTGATCCTCGGGCAGTCGGCGCTGGGGGTTGTTCAGGATAAGCCCGGGGCGGATCGGGGTGAACGTCGCGTCAATGTGGATCGGATAGGGGTCACCGGGGAAATTGACCGCATGCACCCGGTGATCGGGGAAATGGCGGCGCAGCCACTCGATGCCTTTGAGGTTCGTGGTAAACCCGTGCTGTACCACCAGATCCCGGCCAAACCGCAGAACATCCGCCGCGTCAAAAAGCGGCTCTTCCTCGGTGGTGACAAAGAACTTCTCGGCCGCCCATTCCAGGCGCTTTTCGACGCCGATTTTCTCGGACAGATAGTCCGCGTGATAGTCCGCATCCGTGAGGCGGGGTTTGGGCGCAGCCTCGTGCCGGAAATTCGGATCCTCGTCAAAATAGCGCTGCATCAACGGGCGGTAGCAGAGGTATTCGAACCACCGGCAGCGGTAGCTCATCGTCGCCTCGAGGATTTCGTTGCCCACCGTTAGCAGAACATCGCGCGGCGGCATGCAGCCGAACTGGCTGCCGGTGTGAAAGTCGGGTGTGGCGACCGGCTGGGCAAAGTCGATCGGGGTTGGCCGATCGACCCGGATGCCCCGGGCCTGCAGCATGGCGGCAAAATTGTCCAGCAGCTCGTTTCCGCGGTCGATCGTGTCCTGCGGGCGCATGCCCCATTGGCCGCGCATGTCGCTGTTTTCGGGGACCTTGGCGTCCAATGCGGGTTCGGGCGGCGGGATGTGGCAATCGGTGGCGCGCCCCACGATGACATGCCTGAGTGGATCCCATTCATTCCAGCTTTGGACCTTGGTCGGGGTGTGTGTGGCGTCCATGCCTGACCTCGTGCGGTTGGTTGCCGATGTCTAGGCCGGGGTGCCCATCGGGGGCAAGCCGCGAACGCCTGCGCGCGGCCTGAAAGCGACACGCTCGCGCACACAAGCGGGGAAATTGAGTTGTTCTTGAGCGCGCAAGGGCCTAGGTCATGCGGGACCGAGTTTGGACGGAGGAACCGATGGACCCGACCCCTGCGCTATATGCGGTTGCGCTGTACACGGCGCTGAGTGGCATCGTGTTCCTGGCGCTGATGATAAATGCAGGCCGGGTCAGGGGCAAAGTCGGCGTAAGCATTGGTGACGGGGGGGACCCGGCGCTGATCCGCGCGATGCGGGGGCAGGCGAATTTCGTCGAGAACGTGCCGATCACGTTGCTGTTGATCCTGCTGATGGCCCTGCTGGGCGCGCCCGCCTGGCTGGTGCATCTGTTCGGGATCGCCCTGGTTGTGGGCCGTGTGCTGCATGGCTGGCATTTCATTCAGCAAGACGCACCAGCGTGGCAGCGCGCAGGGGGCGCGATGTTGACGTTCTTTGCCCAGGTTGCGCTGATCCTGGGACTGATCGGACATGCTGTGGTCGGGATGTCGGGATGAAGACGTTGCAGGATTTGGGATCGCAGGCACTGGACGCCGCGCGCGCGGCCGGAGCCGAAGCCGCGGATGTCCTGGTCAGCCGTGGTGTCGGCGTGTCGATGGAGATCCGACAGGGCGCGCTGGAACAGGCCGAACGCGCCGAGGGCACTGATCTGGGCCTGCGGGTGCTGATCGGCAAGCGCCAGGCGGTGGTGTCGATCAGCGACACCAGCAAGGCGTCCATCGAGATGATGGCCGAGCGCGCCGTGGCGATGGCCAAGGAGGCCCCCGAAGACCCGTATTGTGGGCTTGCCGATCCGGCGCAACTGTCACACGACACCGATGTATCCGCGCTGGAGTTGGCCGAAGACGGCGAGGCCGTGACGTCCGCCGAGCTGGAGGACCGTGCGCGCCGGGCCGAGGCGGCAGCGCTGGCGGTGGACGGGATTTCCCAGGTCTCGGACGCCGGGGCCAGCTATTCGTCCAGCGAGATCCGGCTGATGGCCAGCAACGGGTTTGACGCAGGCTATCGCAGAACCAGCCAGGGCATTTCCTGTGTCGCGATCTCGGGCGAGGGGCTGGAGATGGAGCGCGACTATGCATTCGACAGCCGCATATTCGGCGGTGATCTGGACAGCCCCGAAGAGATCGGCGCCCTGGCCGCCGAGCGGGCGCTGGCCCGGCGGGGTGCGGCCAAGCCCCCGACGGGTGCCTATCCGGTGCTGTTTGACGAGCGGATCTCGTCCAGCCTGATCGGGCATTTGCTGTCCGCCATCAATGGCGCCGCGATCGTGCGCGGGTCCAGTTGGCTGAAGGACGACATGGGGCAGCCGGTGCTGCCCGACGGAATTGACCTGATCGAGGAACCGCACCGTGTGCGGGTTGGCGGCTCGCGCCCCTTTGACGCCGAGGGTCTGCCGACGGTGACGCGCCCACTGGTCGAGGGTGGTGTCCTGAAACGGTGGGTTCTGGATCTGTCGACCGCGCGTAACCTGGGCCTGGACAGCACGGCCAACGCGGTGCGGGGGACCACCTCGCCGCCCTCGCCCGGGGTGTCGAACCTGTCCCTGACGCAAGGGGACAAATCGCGCGAGCAGCTTGCGGCCGAGATGGGCGAGGGGCTGCTGGTAACCTCGATGATGGGGTCGTCGATCAATCCCAATACGGGGGATTATTCGCGCGGCGCGTCCGGGTTCTGGATCCGTGGCGGCGAGATCGCGGAACCAGTGAACGAGTGCACGATTGCCGGCAATTTGCGGCCAATGCTGCGAGGGATCACGCCCGCGAACGATGCCCGCCCGCATCTTGGACGGGTCATCCCCAGCTTGCTGGTTGAGGGGTTGACGGTTGCAGGAAGCTGATCGCGCCCTGTTGGTCGAGGCCGCGGCTGCGGCGGGCGAGATCGCCATGGGATACTGGAAGCGCGATCCCAAGGCCTGGGACAAACCCGGCGAAGGGCCGGTGACCGAGGCTGATCTGGCCGTCAACGAGATGCTCGAGGACAGGTTGCGGGCGGCGCGTCCGAACTATGGCTGGCTGTCCGAAGAAAGCCGGGACGACGATGCCCGATTGGCCGCTGATCGTGTATTCATCGTTGATCCGATCGACGGGACGCGGGCGTTCATGGCCGGCACTTCGGCGTTTTCGCATTCATTGGCGATTGCCGAGCGGGGACGAGTTGTCGCCGCCGCTGTGTTTCTGCCGGCGCAGGACAAGATGTTCAGTGCGGCGTCCGGGGCTGGGGCCGCGTTGAACGGCGCGGCGATCCGCGTCTCGGACCCCGGCGGCGTGCCCAGCGTACTGACCGGTGCAAAAATGGCCGCGCCCGAAAACTGGCCGGGAGGTGTGCCGCAGATGGCGCGGTCGTTCCGGCCTTCGCTGGCCTATCGCATGTGCCTGGTCGCTCAAGGCCGGTTCGATGCGATGATCACGTTTCGGGACGCCTGGGAGTGGGACATCGCGGCGGGCGCCCTGATCGCCGAGGAGGCTGGCGGGATTGTCAGCGACGGGCATGGCCAGGGTCTGGTGTTCAACTCGGCGGGCCGCCTGGCCCCGGGATGTGTTGCCGCGGGTCCGGGTGTTCATGCGTCGCTGATGGAGCGGCGGATCGGGGCGTAGCAACGGTGCGGCCTGGACAAGATTTCATGCGAGGCGCTGCCTCGCGCTCCGGAGTATTTCAAGAGCAAAGAGTGGCCCATTTACAAAGTGGAAAGGGCTATCATTGCTCAAAAAATACTTCTGCCGAGATGGCCACTGTGACGATCGCAAGGGATTGCGCGGCGGGGGTCGGGTTACTTTCGATCAGCTCAGACGCGCGGTGCGGCCCGATGGCGCGGACCAGTCGACGTCCGGGCCAATGGGCACGATGCCCAGCGGGTTGCGTGCCTCGGATGGCGAGAAATAGCCCTGTTTGTAGATCTCGAACCGCACGGTATCTGCGACGCCGGGCATCTGATAGATCGCGCGGGCGTAGTCCCAAAGTTCGGGGTAGTCGGTGATCCGGTGCAGGTTGCATCTGAACGCATAGTGATAGGCCACGTCGAACCGGGCCAGCGTGGGAAAGAGGCGGATATCGGCCTCGGTCACTGTATCGCCTGTCAGAAAGGGCGTGTCGCGCAGTTGCGCCTCGATCGTGTCCAGCGTCTCGAACACATCCCGTGCGCCAGCCTCGTAGGCCTCTTGCGTGCGGGCAAAGCCAGCGCGATAGACGCCATTGTTCAGCGTGGGGTAGATCAGCGCGTTCCAGCGGTCGATCGCCGCAATCTGATCGGGCGGGCACAGGCGGCGGTCGGGATCCCACGTGGTGCCCAGCATGCGCACGATATCCGCACTTTCGTTGCTGACAATCGATCGGGTCTCGCGGTCCCAGAGCACCGGGACCGTCAGGCGCCCGGTGTAGGCTGGCGCCTCTATCGCGAAGACCTCGTGCAGGGCGTTGATCCCAAGTTCGGGATCGGAAAAGGGGCCGTCTGGGTCATAGACCCAGCCCTGATCGGTGCGGCGCGGGCGGGCGAACGCAATCGAGATCTCGTCCCCCAGATCCAGAAGCGCGCGGGTCAGGACAACCCGGTGTGCCCATGGGCAGTTCCAGGCGGCATAGAGGTGATAGCGGCCCGCGTCGGGGGTGAAGCCGCCGCGCCCGGTGGCCCCGGGCGCGCCATCTGGGGTGATCCAGTTGCGGATCGTACTGGCTGCGCGCCGAAATGCCCCGCCCTGGGTCGTGTCGGGACCGGGATCGTCCGCGTGGTAGGTCCCTTCGATCATGACGCCCATGGTTCACCTCCTGGCTTGTGTTCTAGCGCGCGCGTGCCCCGCGCCCAGCGTCTTGACGGCGGTGGGCGTTCGGCTAGGGTGCGCGCGACACGAAACCCCTGATCCCGGAGATGCCCCATGGCCCAGAGATTGCACCTTGTATTTGGTGGCGAACTGGTGGACCCGCAATCCAATCGGTTCCGCAGTGTCGAGGATATCGACATCGTCGGCATCTTTCCTGACTATGCGTCTGCTTATGATGCCTGGAAATCGCGGGCTCAATCCACGGTCGACAATGCGCATATGCGGTATTTCATCGCCCATCTGCACCGGCTGCGCGACGAAGAAACCGAGGCTGGACCCACCGAAGAGCTGGGCTGAACCAGGCGGGGCATCCCGATGGGCCATTCCCTTGCGGTAGCACTGTATCTTGGAGCATCCGCGCTTGCGGATCTGCCGGTGCGGCGGCTGGTGCGCAGGCGTCTGGCGTCGGGCAAGGAAAACCCCGAGCGGCTGGACGAGCGGTTTGGTGTGCCCAGCCTGCCCCGACCTAAGGGGCGGCTGGCCTGGTTTCATGCGGCGTCGGTCGGGGAGTCCGTTGCACTGTTGGATCTGGTCCGGGGATTGATCGAGGCCGAGCCAGACATTTCGGTCCTTCTGACCACAGGTACGGTCACGTCGGCCGAGTTGATGAACGCTAGGCTGCCCGAGGGGGCGATCCACCAGTTCGTGCCGGTTGACACCCGCCGCGCGGTGCGGCGGTTCCTGTCCCATTGGCGCCCCGACATCGCGATCTGGTCCGAGAGCGAGCTGTGGCCCGCGCTGCTTTACCAGACGCACAAGACCGGCTGTCCCCTGTTGCTGGTGAACGGTCGCATATCGCCCGGGTCGGCGCGCAAGCTGCGCTGGCTGGGCAGTTATACCGGGTCGCTGCTGAACCGGTTCAACCTGATCATGGCGCAAGACGATGCTATCGCGGATCGGATGTACCGTCTTGGCGCAAACCCGTCGAAACTGATCGTGACCGGCAGCCTGAAGGATACGGCGCAGCCCCTGCCCCACGAACCCGAGATGCTGAAGCAGATCACCAACGACCTGGCCGGACGGCTGGTGTGGTGTGCGGCCTCGACCCATCCGGGCGAAGAGGAGATGGTGATCGATGCCCATCGGCACGCGCGGCGCAGCTATCCCGGGCTGGTCCTGATCCTGGTTCCACGCCATCCCGAGCGCGGGTCCGAGATCGCCCAGATGTTGCGAAGCCGGGGTTGGCAGGTCAGCTGCCGGTCCGCCCAAGAGCCGCTGGACCGAAACACCGAGATTTACCTTGCGGACACGCTGGGCGAGCTGGGGCTATGGTATCGGGCCGCTGCGGTCAGTTTTGTCGGCGGATCGCTGGTGCCGGTTGGCGGGCACAATCCGTTCGAGCCTGCCCTGTTGGGGTCGGCCATCCTGCATGGGCCCGAGGTCTTCAACTTCGAGACCGCCTATCGCCGTTTCGGCGATGCGGGGGCCGCGGTTGTGGTTCCGTCGGCCGAGGATCTGGGACCCAAGCTGTCCGATACGTTGCGTGTGGATCGGTCGGCCGAGCTGGCGGCGGCGGCGTGGGCGGCATCGTCAGATGGGGTCGACGTGGTGCGCGAGGTTCTGGGCCACATTCGGGGCCTGTTGCCACCGCGCCGGGACGCGGCCTGATGCAGCCCCCCGGATTTTGGCAACGGCCCCGCTTGCGACCCGGGCTTGTCGCCCGGCTGCTGGCGCCGGTGGCGGCGATCTGGGCCATCGCGACGGCGCGCCGTGTTGAGCGGCCCGCCCGGTGCAGCGCTGGGGTTCCGGTGATCTGCGTTGGCAACCTGACGCTGGGGGGCGCGGGCAAGACCCCCACGGTAACCGCGCTGGTCGAGCGTCTGGCCGCCCGTGGGATTGCCGCGCACGTTCTGACGCGGGGGCATGGCGGGCGGCTGACTGGGCCGATCCGCGTGGACCTGGCCAGCCATACGGCCGATGACGTAGGGGACGAGCCGCTGCTGCATGCGGCGATCGCACCCACATGGGTCAGCCGCGATCGCTGCGCCGGTGCGCGCGCGGCGGTTGATGCAGGCGCGGGGGCGATAGTCATGGATGATGGCCATCAGAACCCGGACCTGAAGAAGGACCTGAGCATCGTGGTGGTGGATGCCGAGACCGGGTTTGGCAACGGCCGGGTGGTGCCTGCGGGGCCTCTGCGGGAACCTGTCCGGGAAGGACTGGCCCGCGCCGGTCTGGTGCTGGGCATCGGATTGGAGCCTTCGCAACGTCGTCTGGGGCAGGATTGGCCCGAGATCGCGGATGTGCCGCGCATCAGTGGCACGCTGGTGCCGTTGGCTACCGGCATGCAATGGCAGGGGCTGCGATGCGTGGCGTTTGCGGGGATCGGGCGGCCCGAGAAGTTCTTTGCCAGCCTGCGCGCGGTGGGCGCGGATGTGGCCGCGAC
>CAYWND010000052.1:0-10586 GCA_964459085.1 uncultured Oceanibium sp.
CATCGCCTCGCCCAGTTGGGACGAAACGCTGGAGTTCTATTCGATCAAGGTCCCGGACGGACCGCTGACCTCGCGCCTGCAGAAGATCGAGGTGGACGACCAGGTGATCCTGCGGCCCAAACCGGTGGGTACGTTGGTGATCGACGCGCTGTTGCCGGGTAAGCGTCTATATATGATTGCGACCGGCACCGGGATCGCGCCCTTCGCCTCGCTTCTGCGCGACCCCGAGGTCTACGAGAAATTCGACGAGGTGATTGTCACCCATACCTGCCGCCAGGTGGCCGAGCTGGAATACGGCCGCCGTCTGGTCGAGGGGCTGGCGCAGGATCCGCTGATCGGCGCGTTGGTGGGCGACAAGGTGCGCTACCTGCCGACCACGACGCAGCAGGACAGTGCGCAGACCGGGCGGATCACCGACTGGATCGCCTCTGGTCGCCTGTTCGACCACTTTGGCGTGCCTGCGCTGGACCCGGCGACAGACCGGGTGATGATCTGTGGCTCGATGGGGCTGAACACGGATGTAAAGGCGCTGGTCGAGGCTTCCGGCCTGACTGAAGGCGCCAACTCCAAACCCGGCGAGTTCGTGCTGGAAAAAGCCTTCGTCGGATAGCATGGCCCAAAGGGACGGTGGGCGGGGCGAGGCCCCCGGCAGGGGGCGAGCGTCGTCCCCGTCCCCACCTCCCAATCCCTTCACAGCCGCGTCATCGCGGCATCTGCTGGCCTTCCAGCCGCGCGCCACCTCTGCTAGGTGGGCAGGACCGTAACCACAGGACTGCCCATGACCGCGCCCCTTTCCGGCCTTCGCGTGCTCGATCTTTCGCGGATCCTCGCCGGGCCGACCGCCACCCAGCTGCTCTCGGATCTCGGCGCCGAGGTGATCAAGATCGAACGCCCCGGCAAGGGCGACGACACCCGCAGCTGGGGGCCCCCGTTCTTGCAGGACGCCGACGGCAACGACACACCCGAAAGCGCCTACTACCTCAGCGCAAACCGCGGAAAGAAATCAGTTGCCGTGGATCTCGCCGCGCCCGAGGGGCAAGAGATCATCCGCGCGTTGGCTGCGAAATCCGACATCCTGATGGAAAACTTCAAGGTCGGCGGGCTGAAGAAATACGGGCTGGACTATGACAGTCTGCGTGTGGCCAATCCCGGCCTGATCTATTGCTCGATCACCGGTTTCGGCCAGGACGGTCCGCTCAGCCACCGGGCGGGATACGACTTTCTGATCCAGGGCATGGGCGGGATCATGTCGCTGACCGGCAACCCGGACGGCCCGCCGATGAAGGTGGGCGTGGGCATCGCGGATGTGATGTGCGGGATGTACGCCAATGTCGCGATCCTGTCGGCGCTGCATCACCGGCAGGCCACAGGCGAAGGGCAGCACATCGACATCAGTCTGCTGGATGCACAGGTCGCGTGGCTGATCAATCAGGGGCAAGGGTTCCTCGTGGACGGGAAACTGCCGCCGCAGCGGGGCAATGAACACCCCACGATCGTGCCCTACTCGACCTTTCCGGCGTCGGATCGGGATTTTATCCTTGCGGTCGGCAATGATGCCCAGTTCGCCCGGTTCTGCGCCATCGCCGGGCGCCCCGACATCGCCAGGGACGCACGGTTCGCCACCAACAAGGCACGTGTGCTGAACCGCGATATCTTGATCCCGCTCTTGAGTGACATCACGCGCACGAAAACAGCGCAGGACTGGATCGATGCGCTGGACGACCAGGCGGTGCCCTGCGGGCCGATCCAGAACCTCGAAGAAGTGTTCGATCACCCGCAGATCCGCCATCGTGAAATGCGGGTCACCCTGCCCCACCCGGTTAGCGGAACACTGGATGTGATCGGCAACCCGATCCGCATGTCCCGGACGCCGGTTGCCTATCAGGGCGCGCCGCCAACATTGGGTCAGCACACAAACGACGTGTTGCGTGACGTTCTTGGTGCAGACGATGCAACACTGAGCGGCTGGAGTGATCGCGGCGTGATCGGAGACAAGGCATGAGCGACAAGACAGGCGCGACCCTCATTGGCGAGGCATTGGCACAGGCGGGATGCACCCATGCCTTCGGCATCCCCGGTGGCGAGGTGCTGGCGGTGATGCAGGGGCTGAACGCGGCCGGTATCCGGTTCGTGCTGACCAAGCACGAAAACGCGGCCGGGTTCATGGCCGAGGGCTTGTGGCAGGCAACCGGCGCCCCAGGGATCCTGTTGGCGACCATCGGGCCGGGCGTGGCCAACGCCGTCAACACGGTCGCCAATGCGCACCAGGACAGGGTGCCGCTGATTTTTCTGACCGGCTGCGTGGATGCGAAACTGGCCGAGCGATATACCCATCAAGTGTTCGATCACCAGGCGCTGATGCGCCCGATCACCAAGGCCAGTTTTCGCGCTGAAAGCGGGGCGGTCGGCCCGATGATCGCCAAGGCTATCCGGATCGCCACCAGCGGCCAGCCGGGACCGGTTCACGTGGACATCCCGATTGGCGTCGCCGAAGGCATCTCGGATGAGCCGACCCTCGCACTCCCCGCAGCCCCCGCCCCGGTCGGGCCAGCGCCGGGACCGGTTCTGGATGACGCGCGGGCCCGCCTGGCCGCTGCCCGGCGGCCACTGGCCATCGCCGGGCTGGATGCGGTGAACGAAGAGATGGCTGCCGAGGTGTCGGGCTGGTGCATCCGAAATGAGGTGCCACTGATCACGACCTACAAGGGCAAGGGCCTGTTGGACGAGGCGCATCCGCTGGCGCTGGGCGGGGCGGGCCTGTCGCCCAAGGCCGACACGGTGCTGATGCCGCTGATTGCCCAGTCCGATTGCGTCGTTCTGATCGGGTATGATCCGATCGAGATGCGCACGGGCTGGATCGATCCCTGGCCTCCGGGGGCCACGGTGATCGACCTGACCCCGGTGGACCGGTTGCACGGGATGCACGCGGTCTCGCACACGCTGCTGGGATCTGTCCGTGCGGGGTTGGCCGCACTGGGCGATGTGGAGGATCCCGGCGGCAACTGGCCCGACCGCGCGCCCGAGGCGGCGCGCCAGGCGCTGGCGGATCAGTTCGCACCCACGGACTATGGCCCCGGCGCGGTATTCGACACCCTGCGCGCTGTCATGCCCACGGACACCGTCATCACCGCCGACAGTGGCGCGCACCGCATCCTGCTGAGCCAGATGTGGCCCTGCCCGGGGCCACGGCAGTTCGTGCAATCCACGGCCCTGTGCACGATGGCCTGTTCGGTCCCGATGGCCGCCGGTATCAAGCTGGGCGCGCCGCATTTGCCGGTGTTGTCCTTTGTTGGCGACGCTGGGTTGGAGATGGGTCTGGGCGAGCTTGCAACCATCCGGGACATTGGCCTGCCGGTCATCGTCGCGGTGCTGGTGGACGAGAGTCTGGGCCTGATCGAGCTTAAACAACGCGGCACCCAGCGTCCCAATCTGGGCGTGGACTTTGGCGGGTCGGATTTCCCCTCGGTCGCTGCCGCGATGGGTGGTCACGGGGTCTGGATCGAGGATCTGGAAACGCTGGAGTCCGAGGCGCAGGCGGCACTGGACCGCGACACCTTCACGGTGCTTGCGATCCGCATCGGACGGCGCGCCTATGATGGGGCGTTCTGAGAAACGCCGCGCTGCGGCGTGGCGAGGCTCTGCCTCGCGCTCCGGAGTTTATCTGGAGCAAAGAGAGGGCCCTTTATCCTTTGTTAAGGGCCCTCTTTGCTCTTCAAATACTCAATCTGCATAAACGCTCTAGCTGGCGGGGATCGGCTTTTGCGGCCGCGGCATCCGGGCCAGGGCGATCAGGGACGACCCTGCGAAGGCGGCGATCCCCCAAACCCAGCCATGTAGCGAGCCTGACGCGATGCCGCCGAGATAGGCACCGATATTGCAGCCATAGGCCAGCCGCGCGCCATAGCCCATCAGCAGCCCGCCGATCACCGCAGTCCAGACATCGTCAAAGCTGAGCCGCCAGACAGGCGCGAACCGCCCCGCCAGACCGGCGGCGGCCAGCGCGCCCAGCATGATCCCGAAATCCATCACACCGGTTGAATGCGAGAATACCGATCGGTCCAGCGTGGACTGCGACCAGCGCTCCAGCAGCCAACTGTCGGTGGGCACGCCCGCGTTGTAGAACGCCTTGGCCCCCCAAAACCCAAACGCCTGAGTGATGCCCCAGGGGCGGTTGAGCACCAGAAACGTCGCGATACCCACCAGCGCCAACGCAACAGCCCCGACCCAGGGCGACCAGGGGCCACGCACCAGGGAGAGGGTCTTGCGTTGAGTTTCTTCGATACTCCCATGGGTACGCCGTTCCCACAGCACGCTGCCCCAGGCCAGCAGGGCCAGAAATGCCAGGGTCGCGATCAGGGCCGGGGCCGGGCCGAACTCGCGGATCAGCGAGACGCGGCCGATCCCTGGCAGATCACGCCAGAACGGAAGATGCGCGACACCGATGACGGACCCGATGATGAAAAACGTCAGCGTGATGACCATCCGGGTCGATCCGCCGCCAACGACAAACAGCGTCCCTGACCCGCATCCCCCGCCCAGTTGCATGCCAATGCCAAAGATAAATGCCCCGAACAGCATGCCCAGGTTCATCGGCATCACCCAGGCATTGGCCCCGCCCCAGCCGATCAGTGGGTACGAGACCAGGATTGTCAGACCAATCAGCAGGAACTGGGCCCGCAGGCCGGTGCCGCGGCGTTCGGTCACCATGCGCCGCCATCCGGCAGTGAACCCAAACGCTGCGTGATAGAGCGCAAATCCAGCCGCGCCGCCGATCAGCGTGGCAACCCCAAGTTTGATGCCGCCAGCCTGAGTCGCAAGGCTTGCGACGGCGACAAGACCTGCAACAGCGAACACGGTCGGA
This sequence comes from uncultured Oceanibium sp., assembly GCA_964459085.1. Taxonomy (GTDB): domain Bacteria; phylum Pseudomonadota; class Alphaproteobacteria; order Rhodobacterales; family Rhodobacteraceae; genus Halovulum. The sequence goes on from CAYWND010000052.1 coordinate 4,862, forward strand.
AGGATTGCACGCAAATTCAGCATGTGCCCTTTGAAATCGGAAACAATCCGTTGACGCGAATAACACATTCGTGACCTGACGGGTATGTGAATTGCTCGTGGCAGAGGGATCGGTGAGGCATGGGCCAGCACGGTGGCGGGGGCTGCCGTATTCTGTTCACACGCCTTGAGGAGACCGAAATGGGCGCGACCACAGACTTCAGCGGATGCGAAACCACACTTCCGCCTGAGGCGATACCGCATTGGAACGCGACCGTGAAAGGTTTCCTGGCCCACGCGGCCGCCACGCCCGAGCATCTGGGGCGTGTGTTCGAGACCGCTCCGGAATTTGCCCAGGCCTCGGCGATCAAGGGGCTGTTCTGCCTGCTGCTGGGCCGATCCGAGTTGGTCGACACCGCCCGGGACTGCGCCATCCAGGCTGCGCGACTGGCGGCAGACAGCCCGCCCAACGCGCGCGAGCAGGTGTACCTGGATGCGCTGACCGACTGGCTGGGCGGCAAGCCCTCGTCGGCCGCGGCCCGGTTCGAGGCGCTGCTGCAGGACCATCCGCAGGACGCGCTGGCCATGAAACTGGTCCAGGCGATCCGGTTCATTCTGGGACAGCCGCAGCTGATGCGCCGGTCGATCGAAGAGATCCTTCCGGCCTGGTCGGACCACCCGGCACTTGGGTATCTCAAGGGATGCCACGCCTTTGCCCTGGAAGAGACCGGGGAGTATGCCGCCGGCGAACGCGCGGGACGCGAAGGGCTGCTGCTGGCGCCCGATGACGCCTGGGGGCTGCATGCGGTGGCCCATGTCTACGATATGACCGGGCGAGCGGCAGATGGGCTGTTCTGGCTGTCGGAGCAGACGTCTGCCTGGGAGCATTGCAACAACTTCCGCTATCACGTCTGGTGGCATATCGCGCTGATGCATCTTGACCTGGGCCAGATCGACGAGGTGTTCGCGCTGTATGATCAAGAGATCCGCAAGGACCGGACCGACGACTATCGGGACATCTCGAATGCTGCCTCGCTGCTGTCACGGCTAGAGATCGAGGGCGTGGATGTCGGCGACCGGTGGGACGAGTTGGCAACGATCGCGATGGCCAGAACTGGCGACGGGTCGCTGGTCTTTGCCGATCTGCACTACATGCTGGGCCTGATTGGCGGGAACCGCAGCGGTGCGATCAAGACGATGCTGGCCCGGATGTCGCGCGATGCCGCGCGGTTCGAGACCGAGGTCGACCGGCTGATGGAAACGCCGGGCCTGTCGGCGGCCAATGGCCTGGAAGCCTATGGCGAGGGGCGCTATGCCGAGGCCTATGTCAACCTGGCCTCGGTCCGGCCGGACATGCAGAAAATAGGTGGCAGCCATGCCCAGCGTGATGTGTTCGAACGCCTGACCATCGAAGCGGCGCTGCGGGGCGGTATGCTGGACAGCGCCGAGCGCCTGTTGTCCGAACGCACGCAGGCGCGCGGCGGGGCCGAAGACGGATATACGGGCCGGCGCCTGGCAGCCATTGACGCGGCCCGCAGACAGGTACGCGTGACATCCGATGGCAGCGGCTGTATTGCCTGAGCTTCGAATGATCCAGGCCCCGTAACCCGATGACGACCACGCCCAAATCCGTACGCGATCCGCGACTGGACTTTTTCCGCGGCGTGGGGATGTTCATCATCCTGCTGGCGCATACGCCCGGGAACACCTGGACGCTGTGGATCCCCGCGCGGTGGGGGTTTTCGGACGCGACCGAGATCTTTGTGTTCTGTTCGGGCATGGCGTCGGCCATTGCATTCGGCAAGGTGTTTGACCAGCACGGAATGCCCATGGGCACGTTTCGGATCGCGCATCGCGTGTGGCAGGTCTACTGGTCGCATATCGGGATGTTCTTTGCGGTCTTTTTCATGGTTGCGGCGCTGAACGCGACGGAAATGGGGACCCGAGACTATATCGGGCAATTGGCGCTGCAGCCATTCCTGCGGGATCCGACGACACAGATCATGGGTCTGATGACGTTGACCTATGTGCCGAACTATTTCGACATTCTGCCGATGTACCTGGTGATCCTGGCGATGATCCCGCTGATCATGGGACTAAGCCGGATCTCGCCCTATGCGGCGCTGGGGGGCATGGCCCTGATTTGGCTGGGCGCGCAGGCGCAAAACTTCTATGACGAAGGCTGGGAAAGCGCCAAACCGCTGGCCGAGGCGCTGTGGTTCCTGCACCTGCCCGCGCAATACTGGTTCGAGCCGCCGCGGAACACGCGCGAATGGTTCTTCAACCCGTTTGCATGGCAATTGATCTTCTTCACCGGGTTCGCGTTCATGCGCGGCTGGATCCCGGCACCGCCGGTCAAGGGTTGGCTGATCGCGCTGGCCTCGGTCCTGGTGATCGCGAACATGCCGGTAGACGAGGTGGGGCTGAGGTTCTGGACCTTCGACTGGGTCAAGGGCGCATTTGGCGAGGATACGGCCAAGACCGCTCGGCAGGCCATCATCGACTGGCGGGTCGATATGCGCGAGTGGCATACCAAGACGGATCAGGGGTTGTTCCGCTATGTTCACTTCCTGGCGCTGGCCTACCTGGCCTGGGTCGCGGTGGGGCCCAAGGGCGCGCGGCTGAAGATCGGGCAGGTCCGGCCGGCGGTGGTGGCGGTGATCCGCAAGGTCGGGCAGCAGTCGCTGGCGGTGTTCGTGACCTCGATGGTGCTGGCGCGACTGATGGGATTCCTGCTGGACGTCTATTCCAAGACACCGGGCGAGCCGGGCAAGAACCAGTGGGTGGTCCTGGCGGTCAACCTGTTCGGGTTCGCGGTGATCATCGGCACGGCTTACGCTGTGGCTTGGTTCAAGGGCCAGCCGTGGCGCAAACTGCCCGTAGACAAGTCCGCAAAGGACGTGGATGCGCAGGTGGTCGGGGGGCGTGTGGCATGAGCAGCGATCTGACACGACGCCAGACACTCGCCTTTGCCGCAGCTCTGGCCGGGCTGCCGGGGCTGGCCCGCGCAACAGATGGCGAGCCGGGCATCAGCCTGGGTTCCCCTGAGGCGTTCGCGCCCGAGATGGTCATCGATATGGCCCGCGCGCTGAGCGCAAAGCCCTATGCACCACCGCGCAAGGTGCCCAAGGCCTGGCGCGATCTGAGCTATGATCAGTACCGCAAGATATGGTTCGACAATCGCAACGCGCTGTGGCGCGATACGGGGCGGCCTGCGCAGGTGGATTTCTTTGCGCCGGGCCTGTACTTTCCCGCGCCGATCAAAGTGTGCACGGTCGACCCCATCGGCGGCACGGCGCGGCACGTCCTGTTCGATCTGGCGGTCTTTGACAAAACCGACAAGTTTCCCGATGTACCCATTGACGACAGTCTGGGCTATTCCGGTTTTCGCCTGCTGGGCGAACTGGAACGGCCAGGCATCTTCCAGGAATACGCCGTGTTCCAGGGTGCCAGCTATTTCCGCGCCATCGGTAAGGGCCAGATCTATGGCCTATCGGCGCGCGGCATCGCGGTCGACACCGCCAGCGAGCGCGGCGAGGAATTCCCCGAGTTCCGCCAGTTCTGGCTGGAAGAGCCCGAGCCCGGCAGTGACGACTTGGTGGTTCATGCCTTGTTGGACGGGCCCTCGGTGGCCGGGGCCTACCGGTTCCGCATCGCGCACGGGGCGACCACGGTCATGGATGTCGAGGCGACGCTGTTCCCGCGCCGCGATCTGGACAATGTGGGCATCGGGGCCGAAACCTCGATGTTCCTCTATGACCAGACCAACCGGCACAAGTTCGACGATTTCCGCCCTGCCGTGCATGACAGCGACGGGCTGATGATCCTGAACGGCGCGGGCGAGATGCTGTGGCGGCCGCTGGCCAACCCGCGCGAGGTCGAGGTATCGTTCTTTGTCGACGAAAACCCCAAGGGGTTCGGCCTGATGCAGCGCGCCCGCAAGCCGGGCGATTTCGCCGACCTTGAGGCGAAGTATCACCGCCGCCCTGGCCTTTGGGTGGAACCGGGCGAGGATTGGGGAAAGGGATCGGTCGTTCTGGTCGAGATCCCCACTGATCGCGAGATCTACGATAATATCGTGTGCTATTGGCGCCCGCGCGAACCGCTGGCCAAAGGACAGTCGCACCATTTCAGCTATCGCCTGCACTGGTGCGCCGAGGCGCCGGTTGCCCGCACCAAATCCCATGTGCTGAACACGCGGATGGGGCGCAGTTTCTCGGGTCGACGCATCGCGGCCATCGACTTTGCGCCGCACCCCATGCTGCCGGATGATCTGTCCGAGCTGGTCCTGCACACATCGGGAAATCGCGGAAAGGTCACGGATGGCATCCTGCAACGCAACCCGGAAACCGGCGGCGTGCGGCTGGATTTCGGCTTCGAGCCGCCCGAGGGGCGGGGAATGGAGATGCGGGCGCAACTGATGCACAACCGCAAAAGCGTGTCCGAGGTCTGGTTGTACAGGTGGACACCGTGAACGCGCCGCACACCTTTGCCGCTATGCCGGTCGAGGCACCGCTGGAGATGCCCGCGCAACCCCTGGGTCGGGGCTGGTCCGGGCCGCGATCGGGGTCTCGGGCAAACAGGTCGGTTCGGATCGCGCGGCTGTTCGTCTTTGGCTTTTCGTTGGCCGCGAGCTGCGCACTGGCCTTTGTCCTTTATGACTGGTTTCGGATGGACGGGATCGCAGGCCTCGAAGGGACTATCATCGGGCTGGGCAGTTTCGCGATGTTCTGGATCGCCCTGTCGGTGGCAACTGCGATCCTGGGTCTGCTGCCGCGCAAATCACAGACACCCGGCCCGGTACAAGCGATGGATATCGCGATCCTGCTGCCGCTTTACGGAGAAGATGTCGAAACGATCACTGCGAATGCCGACGCCCTGCTGGCGGACCTGACCGCCAGGCCCGGTGCCCATCGCTATAGCCTGTATGCCCTGTCGGATACCCGCGACCCCGATGCAGTCCGGGCCGAGGCGATCGCCTTTGCTACCCTGGCCGCACGGCACCCATCAATTCCGGTGCACCATCGCCACCGACCCGAGAACATCAACTTCAAGGCCGGCAACCTTGCCGACTGGATTACCCGGTGGGGTGGCGCGCATGACGCGATGCTGGTTCTGGATGCGGACAGCATAATGACGGCGCACAGCGTCGGGGCCCTGGCCGACGATCTGGCCTCGGACCCCCGCGCGGGCCTGGTGCAATCCATACCCCGGCTGATCGGCGGGCGCACGCTGCTGGCGCGGATGCAACAGTTTTCGAACACCGCCTATGGCACCACGCTGGCCCGCGGGCTGGCACTGTGGTCCGGCGAGGCGGCGAATTTCTGGGGCCACAACGCGATCATCCGGATCCGTGCCTTTGCCGAAAGTGCGGGCCTGCCACAGCTACCCGGTCGGCGTCCCTTTGGCGGCGTGATCCTCAGCCATGACTTTGTCGAGGCTGCGCTGATGCGGCGCGCGGGCTGGGGCGTGCGGTTCCACCCCGCGCCGCTGGACAGTTACGAGACGACACCGGAAACCGTCGCGGGATACCTGCGCCGGGATCGCCGCTGGTGTCAGGGCAACATGCAGCATCTGCGCCTATTGGCGACGCGCGGGCTGCATCCACTCAGCCGTTTTCACCTGTTTCAGGGCGCGATGGCCTACATGTCCTCGATCGTATGGTTCTCGCTGATGGTGTGCTGGGTTCTGGTCGGCCAGCGTGGCGACGACACGCCGGTCAGCTATTTTTCCGAGGCCAACCCCCT
>CAYWND010000053.1:0-10468 GCA_964459085.1 uncultured Oceanibium sp.
GGCCGGATGCGGTGTGCACAACGTGGCGGTTGAACTGGACGGCCCCGAGATCCCGATCATGGATGGCAGTGCCAAGCGGTTCGTGCGCGAGATCCTGCGCGTGGGCACCCGCGAGCTGGAGGCGCCTCTGGTCGCCTGGCGCGTCGTGCGGCCGGTGACACTGGAAGAGGGCGCGGTTGTTGCCGGGCTGGAACCGTGTGACGGGTTCGAGATCGATTTCGAGATCGACTTTGACGACCGCGCGATTGGTCGGCAGACCCGCAAACTGGACATGGCGAACGGAACCTTTGTGCGCGAGTTGTCGGATTGCCGGACCTTCTGCCGTCGCCAGGAGGTGGATCACCTTCAGGCCATGGGGCTGGGGCTGGGCGGTACGCTGGACAACACCGTGGTTGTCGAGGATGCAGAGGTTCTGAACCCGGATGGCTTCCGCCGCGCCGACGAGTGTGTGCGCCACAAGATGCTGGATGCCGTTGGCGATCTGGCGCTTGCCGGCGCGCCGATCCTGGGCCGCTATCGCGGTGTCCGGGCGGGGCATGGGCCGACCAACCGCCTGCTGCGCAAGCTGTTCGACACGCCCGGCGCGGTCGAGCAGGTTGTATGTGACGCAAGAATTGCGCGCCTGCTGCCGGGGTATGACATCCGCCCGGCCGATCTTGCAGCGGTCGGCTGAGAAGGCGCTTTTTCGCGCTTCCCGCTCTTTTTCTGGCTGGTATTCCTGTGGTAGGGATCGCTTTGATAAGTGATCGTAATCCGGATGATACGCGTGCAGGCTAGTCGTGCCCTGATCTCTGTTGTGCTGTTGACGCTGGCGGCGTGCGGTCAGCGCGAACCGGCCGAGCCGGAAATCGAAAGCCGGTCGGCCCAGGCCTTGTTCCTGGAAGCCGAGCAGGAATTGTCCGAGGGTCGCCCCGTGACCGCCGCTGGCCTCTTCGACGAGGTCGAGCGGCTGTATCCCTATTCGGAATGGGCCAAGCGGGCGATGATCATGTCCGCGTTCTCGTACCTCGAAGCGCGGCGGTTCGATCAGTCCCGTGCGGCGGCCGAACGGTATCTGGATTTCTTTCCCGCCGACAGCGACGCGGCCTATGCGCAGTATCTGGTGGCGCTGAGCCACTATGATCAGATCGTCGACATCACGCGGGATCAGTCGACAACGTTCGATGCATTGCAGGCGCTGCGCGAGACGATCGAGCGCTATCCCGAGAGTGACTACACCAAATCGGCCGAGCTGAAGTTCGACCTGACACTGGATTTGCTGGCGGGCAAAGAGATGGAGGTCGGGCGCTATTATCTGAAACGCGGCCACTACACCGCGGCCATCAACCGTTTTCGCGTTGTGGTGCAAGAGTTCCAGACCACGCAGCACACGCCCGAAGCGCTGCATCGGCTGGTCGAGTCCTACCTGGCGCTGGGGTTGGCGGACGAGGCCCGCACTGCCGGCGCGATCCTGGGATACAACTACCAGGCCACCGAATGGTACGAGGACAGCTATGCGTTGCTGACCGAACAGGGGCTGGAGCCGGGGGACGCCGGGCAGGGGTGGCTGAGCCGCATCTACCGTCAGGTGATCCGGGGCAGATGGCTCTGACCGCGCGGATGTGCTGACATGCTGCGGGACCTGAGCATCCGCGACGTTCTGCTGATCGAGGCGCTGGATCTTGAGTTCAAACCTGGATTGAACGTGCTGACCGGCGAGACCGGTGCGGGCAAATCTATCCTGTTGGACAGTCTGGGCTTCGTGCTGGGCTGGCTTGGGCGCGCGGACATCGTGCGCCAGGGCGCGGCACAGGGCGAGGTGACGGCGGTGTTTGATCTGCCCGCGGATCATCCCGCCCACGCCGTGCTGGACGCGGCCGGGATCCCGGCCGAAGACGGGCAGATCGTGTTGCGGCGGATCAATGGTGGCGACGGCCGCAAGCGTGGGTTCGTGAACGACCGACGCGTGTCGGGCGACGTGCTGCGAGCGCTAAGCGAGACGCTGGTGGAGTTGCACGGGCAGCAGGACGACAAGGGGCTGTTGGATCCGCGCCAGCACCGGGTGCTGCTGGATGCGTTCGGCGGGCTTGAGTTGCGGCGCGAGGCTGTTCGGACGGCCTGGCGCGATTGGGCCGCGGCCCGCAAGGCCCGCGAGGCGGCTGAAGCGGCGGCGGCCGAGGCCGCGCGGGATGCTGAATATCTGCGCCATGCGGCGGCCGAGTTGTCCGACCTTGCCCCGGTCGCGGGTGAAGAGGAGGAGTTGGACACCAGACGGCGGCAGATGCAGATGGCCGCCAAGATCGGCGAGGATATCGACCGTGCTGCGCAGGCCATGGGCCCGGACGGTGCCGAAGGGCGGCTGGGCGAGGCGATGCGCTGGCTGGAAAGCGTGGCGGACCGGGCCGAAGGGACACTGGACGGTGCACTGGATGCCCTTAGTCGCACGCTGGCCGAATTGGGCGAGGCCCAGGGCGCGGTTGCAGCGCAACTGGACGCGATGCAATTCGACCCGCACGAGTTGGAGCGGGTCGAGGAACGCCTGTTCGCCCTGCGAGGTCTGGCGCGCAAGCACAATTGCCTGCCCGAAGACCTGCCTGAACTGGCCGAGACGCTGGCCGCGAAGCTGTCCATGATCGAGGGCGGCGCGGAAGAGGTTCAGCGGCTGGCCGAGGCCGAGGCCGCGACGTGGGCTGCGTATCTGGACGCAGCCGGGGTCCTGTCCAAAGCCCGTCTCGCCGCGGCGCGCAAGTTGGACAAGGCGATGGCGGGCGAGTTGGCGCCCCTGAAACTGGATGCCGCGCAGTTTGCCACCGATATCGAGGCCCTGGACGAGGGCGCGGCGGGGCCGGACGGGCTGGACCGGGTTTCGTTCGTTGTCGCAACCAACCCTGGCGCACCGCCGGGCCCGTTGGCACGCATCGCCTCGGGCGGGGAGCTGTCGCGGTTCCTGCTGGCGTTGAAAGTCTGCCTGAGCGGGCGGTCGCAGGGTCTGACGATGATCTTTGACGAGATCGACCGGGGTGTGGGTGGTGCCACAGCGGATGCGGTTGGACGCCGCCTAAGCCGGGTGGCCGATGGATCCCAGGTTCTGGTGGTGACACATTCGCCGCAGGTTGCGGCGCGGGGCGCGCATCACTTTCAGGTCTCGAAGTCCTCGAAAGGGGGCGAGACGCGCACGGAAGTGGTGGCGCTGCCGCAAACTGCCCGCGTGGACGAGATTGCGCGGATGCTGGCGGGCGACACGATCACCGACGAGGCGCGATCCGCTGCGGTCGCGCTGTTGGATGGATAGATCCCGGTTGCAGTGACGCACTGTCCGCTAGACCTTTTCAGAGCTTGACGGAACCGCGCTGTCCCGGGCTTGACCCGGGACCTTTCAAATCCAGTGGCGGGGGAGGTCCCGGGTCAAGCCCGGGACAGCGGAGGGATGGTCGGGGTGTTTCCAACCCAGCCGGAAACGATCTAGAGCAGGACGACCTGCGTACCTACGCCAGCCAGCGCGAACAATTCTTCGATATGCTCGTTGAACAGACCAATGCAGCCGTTGGACGACCGGCGACCGATCTTGCGTTCGTCATTGGTGCCGTGGATGCGGTAGTATTGCCAGCTGAGGTTCAGGGCATGGGTGCCCAGCGGGTTCTGCGGGCCCGGCCCGACGTAGCGCGGCAGGTCCGGATCGCGTTCCAGCATCGAGGGTGTCGGCCGCCATTCGGGGCCTAGCCGTTTCAGCGTCACGCTGGTCCGGCCGCGTCGGGTCAACTCGTCCGTCAGTGGAACCGAGGTCGGGTAGACGCGGGTCACGCTTTCATCCTCGGACCAGTAGAACAGAACCCGCGCTTCGGTGTCGCACAGGATCGCCCCGCCCTTCAGCGTGTCGAAATGCGCCTTCCATTCGTGGGACGTAAAGCCCGAGATCCGGCGGCGTGTCGGTTCGCTCGCCAATGCAGGTGTGGCCAGGGCGGCGGCGCTGGCCGCCAGAAATGTACGGCGCGGGATCATATCCTGCCTCCTTGTCGACTGCTCAGAGAAAGGACTAGCGCGCGGCCCAGCGATCCGCAATTCACATCGCCGTTATCGGTGGGTTTCCGCCGGCGGTCGGGGTCAGTTCACCTGTACGACCTTGCCGGGGTTCATGATGTTGTCGGGATCCAGCGTGCGCTTGATCTGCGCCATGACGTCCCAGGCATCGCCATGTTCCGCTGCCATGTAGGCGGTCTTGCCCATCCCCACACCATGTTCGCCGGTCACTGTGCCGCCCAGGCGCAAAGCGCGGTCGTTCATCTTGGCGGCCAGATCCTTGGCGGCCTTCAGCCCAGCCTCGTCCCCTGGGTCCAGCAGCAGGGCGGAATGAAAATTGCCGTCGCCCACGTGACCAACGAGCGAATAGACGACCGGGCTGGCGGCCAGGTCGGCCTGTGTCTCGCGCACCGCTTCGGCCAGGCGCGAGATTGGCACGCAGACATCCGTGGTGACCGCCTGACAGCCGGGCTTCAGCGCCTTTTGCGCGTAATAGGCGTTGTGGCGCATGTCCCAAAGGCGGTTGCGGTCCTCGGTCCGGGTCGACCATTCGAACGCCTGACCGCCATGCGAGGCGGCAATTTCGCCCACGGTTTCGGCCTGTTCGGCGACCGAGGCCTCGCTGCCGTGAAATTCCAGGAACAGATGCGGTGCCTCGGGCATCGTGGTCTTGGCGTAGATGTTGAAGCCCTTGACCATCTGGTCGTCCACGAACTCCATCCGGGCGATGGGCACGCCCATCTGGATCGTCTCGATCACCGTATCCACGGCGCCGCCGATGTCATCGAAACGACAAATCGCGGCCGAGATCGCCTCGGGCTGGCCTTGCAGGCGCAGGGTCAATTCGGTGATGATTCCCAGCGTTCCCTCGGATCCCACAAACAGCTTGGTCAGGTCATACCCAGCCGAAGACTTGCGCGCCCGGCTGCCGGTACGGATTACGCGCCCGTCGCCCAGCACGACCTCCATCGCCAGGACATTCTCGCGCATCGTGCCGTAACGCACGGCCATTGTGCCCGACGCGCGGGTGGCGGCCATGCCCCCCAACGACGCATTGGCACCGGGATCGACCGGGAAAAACAGTCCAGTGGCCCGCAAGTGTTCGTTGATGGCGTCGCGGGTCACAGCAGGCTGTACCACGGCGTCCATATCCTCGGCATTGACGGCCAGCACCTTGTCCATGCGGCCCATGTCCAGCGAAATGCCGCCACGAACTGCCAGCGCGTTGCCTTCCAGCGAGGTGCCCGTGCCCCAGGGTACGATGGGGCAGCCTTCCTCGGCGCAGATCTTGACGATCTGAACGACATCCTCGGTGCTTTCGGGAAAGGCCACGCCATCGGGCGGCATTTCGGGGAAATAGGTTTCGTTCTGGCCGTGCAGGGACCGGATTGCCGCACTGGTTTCGAAACTGTCCGGAAACGCCTTGCGCAGCCGGTCAACCGCCGTTTCTATGGACATGAGGTTCCTCCGATGCCTGCATCGCGGGGACACTAGACGACCGCCCGCAAAAGGAAAAGACCGGCGATGACGCGCCTGACCGACACCGGCCATGACGGACCCTACGAGGCTCCGCTGCAGCTGGTGGGCGAACACGTGCGGCCCGAGTGGATCGACTATAACGGTCACATGAACGTGGCCTACTATACGCTGGCCTTTGACCATGCCATCGACCGTCTGCTCGAGGACCATCTGGGGATCGGCGAGACACATGTGCGCGAGGCACGGCAGGGGCCTTATGCGTTGCAGGCGCATGTCCACTATCTGGACGAATTGCTAGAAGGCGATCCGTTCACGTTCACGGCGCTGTTGATTGATTGCGATCACAAGCGGATGCATCTGTTTCTGGAAATGCGGAAGGCTGACGGATCGGTCGCGGCGACGATGGAAGAGATGCTGATGAATGTGGATCTGGAGGCGCGGCGATCCGTGCCCTATCCGGACTGGGCGCAGGCCCGGATGGCGCGGATGAAAGAGGCGCATGCGGCCGTTCCGCGCCCGGTGCAGGTGGCGCGTCCCTTGGGGATCGGACGCAAGGGGTAGGAACGTGTCATGAGTCACCCGGTCGCGGATCTGATCCATCGGCAATACGAGGCCGGAAAGGCCCAGTGCGTCGAGGGGATGCGAACCGTGCGGACCCGCGGTCCGGGGCAGGTGCAGTTCTGGCTGATCGCGCTGTTCATCGGGATCGCCGCAGGATTTGCGGCTGTGGGATTTCGTGTCGCCATCACCTGGCTTCAGGAAACGATATACGGTGCAAATGACACCGAATTGGCCACGCATCTGGCCGGGCTGCACTGGGGGTGGGTTATCGCGATCCCCATTCTGGGCGGCCTGGCGGTGGGATTGATCCTGAAGTTCTTCATCCCCGACGGCCGGACCCGGACGGTGGCGCATGTGATCGAGGGGGCCGCCCTGCGCGAGGGGCGCGTGGACGAGCGCGTCGGCCTGGCGTCGACCCTGGCAGCGCTGGTCACCCTGTCGACCGGCGGATCAACCGGGCGCGAGGGGCCGGTGGTTCATATCGGCGCGATCATCTCGAGCCGGGTGTCAAACCTGATCCATGCCGACGGTATTACCGGACGCGATCTGATGGGATGCGCGGCGGCGGCGGCGGTGTCTGCGTCGTTCAATGCGCCGATTGCGGGGGCGTTGTTCGCGATGGAGGTCGTCCTGCGGCACTTTGCGGTCCACGCGTTTGCGCCGATTGTCATCGCATCCGTATCGGGCGCAGTCATCAGCCGCCTGTTTGTGGGCGACGTGACCGAGTTCATGCTGCCGGTGCCGACGTTGGCTTTTTATGTCGAGCTGCCGGCTTTTATGTTGCTGGGCCTGTTGTGCGGGTTGGTCGCATCGCTGATGATGTGGGTCATCTTTGCGGCCGAGGATCTAGCCGACACAATCCAGTCCACTACGCGGATGCCGATCTGGCTTCGCCCGGCAGTGGCGGGCGCGCTGCTGGGTGGCATTGCCGTTTTTTATCCTCACATCATCGGTGTCGGTTACGAGACGACGTCGAGGGCGTTGACCGAGGGCCTGCTGTTTCACGAGGCAGTGGTGTTTGCCGTGGTCAAGGTCGCGGCGGTCGCCATAACGATGGCCGGACGTATGGGCGGCGGGGTGTTTTCGCCCTCGCTGATGTTGGGCGGGCTGACGGGGCTTGCCTTTGGCATCCTGGCCACCGCCGTCTTTCCGGCGGTGTCGGGCACAGCAGGGCTCTACGCCATTGCGGGCATGGGGGCGGTGGCGGCGGCAGTGCTGGGCGCGCCGATCTCGACCGCGTTGATCGTGTTCGAAATGACGGGGGACTGGCAGGCCGGGCTGGCGGTTATGGTCACTGTTTCGATGTCGACGGCACTGTCATCACGGCTGGTGGACCGGTCCTTCTTTCTGACCCAGCTTGAACGGCGCGGCGTGCATGTGGCGGCGGGGCCGCAGGCCTATCTGATGGCCACCATTTCGGTCGGGCGACTGATGCACACCGACCATGCAACCGATCCAGCACGCATGCAAAAGCTGGAGGAGTTGGCCGCGTCGGGATGGACGCTGGAGGCGCGCGACACTCTGGAGAAGGCGTTGCCGATGTTCGATCGGGCCGAGGAGACCGTGCTACCCGTAGTTGCCCTGTCCAGCGACGAAAATGCCCCTGTTCGGGTGATCGGAGCGATCACACAGGTCGACGCGCTCAAAGCCTATAACAAGGCCCTGGCGGAAACCGCGCGCGAGGAGCATTCCTGATCCGAAACCCAAAGGCGCGCGCAACCCGCGCCCGTGGCTAGACCCGTTCAACGGTCACTTTGTCGTTCACAAAGAAGGCCAGATGATCCTTGATCGCGCCAACGCCATCGATCGGATCCTGATACGACCAGACGGCATTCGCGATCTCGCCGGACTTGGCGATGATCGAGAAATAGCTCGCCACACCCTTGTAGGGGCAGGTCGTGCTGTGATCGGTGGGTTCCAGAAAGGCCATCTCGATGTCGTCGCGCGGGAAATAGATCACCTCGGGGTAGTCGCCCTCGGACAGGGCCAGTGCGTTCTTGCTTTCGCCGATGACGGCACCGCCTGCGCGGACGACCCAGGTCCCCTCGGCCGGGGCGATGGTGATATGCGTGGTGGTCATGCTGCGATCCTCCGCTGCGGTGTTTCTAGTTCGGGTTTGTGACGTCTCTGTCACAACGGAGCGGTGGCGGCGGTCAGCCAATCTTTGGCGTCGCCTTCGACAAGCGGTGCGATCCTGTGGCGGACATCCGCGTGATAGGTGTCGAGCCAGTGCCGCTCGTCCGGTGTCAGAAGATTGGCATCGATCAGGCGTTTGTCAATCGGCACGAAGGTCAATGTCTCGAAACCCAGCATGGGGCGGTCGCCGCCGTCGGGCACGGTTTCGGCCGTCACGGCGACAAGGTTCTCGATACGGATCCCGAAGGCCCCTTCGCGATAGTAGCCGGGTTCGTTGGACAGGATCATTCCTGGTTTCAGCGGCTCGGCCCCACGGCGGGACAGGTTTTGCGGACCCTCGTGGACGCCCAGATAACTTCCGACCCCGTGGCCGGTGCCGTGATCATAGTCCATACCGGCCACCCAAAGGGCCTGGCGTGCCAGCGCGTCGAGGTCGCGACCGGCGAGGCCGGATGGCCAGCGCGCGCGCGAGATCGCGATCATGCCCTTCAGGACCAGAGTGAATGGGCGGATAGCATCCTGTCGCGTTGCGCCGATGGCAACGGTTCGTGTGATATCGGTGGTGCCGTCCTGGTATTGCCCGCCGCTGTCCACCAGCAGCAGATCACCCGCCGCAACCGCGCGATTGGTATCCTCGGTCACGCGGTAGTGGACAATCGCGCCGTCGGGCCCCGCGCCGCAGATTGTTTCGAACGAGATATCCTGCAGATGGTTCGTGGCGCGGCGCCGGGCTTCGAGCTCGCGCACCACGTCGATCTCGGTCAGGGTGCCGCCCGGCCCGGTTTGGTCCAGCCAGGCCAGAAACGCGACCATGGCCGCGCCGTCGCGCAGATGTGCGGTGCGGGTGCCAGCCAGTTCGGCATCAGACTTGCAGGCCTTGGGCAGGATGCAGGGATCGCGCTGCCAACAGATCTGAGTCCCGCTGGTCTCGAGGATCTGTGCCAGGCGAATGGGCGCTGACGCGGGATCGAGCCCGATCGGGCCATCCAGTGCGGCGAGTGCCGCCTCGAACGCGGCAGGATCATGGATCGTGACGTCGTTCCCCAGATGGGCCCGTACCGTTTCGTCAAATTTCGCGGGATGCGCAAAGAGGTCGACCAGCCCATCCGCATGCAGGATCGCAAACCCGTGCAAATAAGGCATTCGGGGGATGTCATCGCCGCGGATATTCAGCAACCAGCAGATGCTGTCGGGCAGGGTGAGCACCTGGGCGATCACGCCGTCCGAAGCCAGTGTTTCCGCGACTTCGGCACGTTTTTGCCGATGCTCCTTGCCTGCCAATTCCGTCGGGTGAACCGACACCTTGCCCATCGGCGGCGCGGGCTGGTCCGACCAGACGGCATCAACGGCGTTGTCCACCGGTCTCAAAGTGATGTCGCTTGCCGCCAGCGCGGCCTCGAACCTTTCGATCTCCTTCCGGCCGTGAAGCCAGGGGTCATAGCCGATGACGCTGCCGGGTTGCGCGTGCTGTCCAATCCAGTCCTCGGGTTTGTCCGAGGGCAGGGATTGCTGAGAAAATGCTTTGGAATCAACCTGTCGCGCGGCTTGAAGCGTATAGCGGCCATCCACGAAAATCGCCGCCGTGTCCGCCAGCGCGACGGCCATCCCCGCCGATCCGGTAAATCCCGTCAACCAGGCCAGGCGTTCATCCCGTGGGGCCGTGTATTCGCCCTGATGTGCATCCGCGCGAGGCACCAGAAACCCGTCCAACCCGGCAACGTCGAGATGGCGGCGCACCAGCGCCAGCCGGGCAGGGCCGGTTTCGGGTGTTGTCGTGACGGTAAAGTCCTGGAACATGCGTTTCTCGGTCGGCTGTTGGTTGCGGTGGGCGGATTTGTGGGAAACCTGAAATTGCTGTAGTTTTTCCGGCCAGACAACAAGAATTCCGTGGGCAGGTTGCGTCAATGAGGATCTTGATCGCTTTGATCCTGTTCGGTCTGGCGGCGTGGCGCGCCGTGATCGACTGGCAAAACACAATTGGCGAGGGCGCGGCCTATCGGCTGGCAAATATCGAGACCGTCTGGGCAGAGTTGAGCCCGATCACGCACGAGGCCTGGATGCCCAGGCTGCAAGAGGCGCAGACGCCGATCCTGTGGTCGCCGCTGGGCGAGACGCTGATGACACTGCCCGCAGCGCTGGTTTTGTTGGTCTGTTCTGTCTTTTTCTAAGCGATCCGCAAGCGACGATGACGCGCGCCTGAACCCGATCAGCCCGCGCGGCGCATCGATTTGCGCGCGCCTCCGTCGGCATCGAACAGCGAGGCAAGCTGTTCGGTCATCGCACCGGCCAGTTGTTC
>CAYWND010000054.1:0-10467 GCA_964459085.1 uncultured Oceanibium sp.
CAGGCCGCACCGGCATCTGCCGCCTCGATCCCGCGCTTGTAGTGAAAGTGAATGTCCGCCACCAACGGAACCGGGCTTTGCTGGACGATCTCGCGGAATGCAGTGGTCGAGGCTTCGTCCGGGCAGGATACTCGCACAATATCCGCCCCTGCCTCGGCACAACGCGTGATCTGGTCCACCGTCGCGGCGACGTCCGTGGTCAGCGTATTCGTCATTGTCTGAACGGAAATCGGGGCATCGCCTCCGACCGGGACGGGTCCAACATGTATCTTCCGGCTGTCACGCCGGTAGATGTTGCGCCAGGGGCGGACGGAATTCAGCGACATGAAGGCCTGGTCACGTAATGATATTCAAATTCGAGGATAACTGGCCCGCTCCGGAATGTCACGCAGCGCAAATGGGTTATCTCGATGCGACATTAAGGTCCAGCGCGCTGACGGTTTGCTGGATGGCCTCGGGGACATCCGTTGTTCGGGCGTACTGCCCACGGATATCATCTGGCAGCAACGAGACATTCTTGATCACTCCCGTGCCCGTCCCCAGTGGCCCATACGTCTCGCGGTTGATGGCGATGTATACCGCGCCCGAGTTGCCCGCCCGCAGCAAAGGCGCTTCGGCGTCCTGAGGCAACGAATAGGTCTCGCCACCTTCGAGGATCTTTTCAAACAGGACCGTGCCGTTGCCTTGATAGACGCGGATCCACGCGGGCCTCAGAGCCACAACATTGACCTTGGGCACGCCACCATCCTCGCGCAGGACGGGTGCCGAGGCGACCGCAGGATAGAGTTCGCCACCGGCCAGCCCGTCCATTTCGCGAACAGGGCCGGCAGGATCGGGCATGACCGCCGAAGCGACCGAGATGATTCCCGCCTGCATGGGGTCGATATCAACGATCGGGCCATCGCGTGACGCAACAACTGGTACTTCGAGTTCCTTGGGCTGGTACAACCTTGCAAGATCCACGTCCGAAGTGGCAGCAGCATCGGTGTCGACACCCGGTCCATCATCGACCACAGGCAACGAGAAATCTGCCACCTGTGCGAATGTGTCGGGACGTTGATCCACAGGCGTGATTTCAACGCGCTGAATGTTCTGCAGCACGGCAAACCCGCCATATCCCAGGCCGCCGATCAGCAGTACCAGCACCAGAACGGATCCGATCGCCGACAGCGACATCCGGTCCATGAACCCGGGCTCCAACTCTGCGGCGGGGCGAAGGGGGCGCAGGATTGGATCGTCTTTTGCGGCGCGTACCGGCCCGCTGGCGACGATCCGCCCCGAGGAGCTGCGTTTCGACGCGGTAAGGCCCGCGTTCACACCGTCGAAGCCCGCCTCGTCACAAAATCTCTGGAAAACCAGTTCCGCGTCCATGCCCAGATACCGGGCATAGGACCGGACATAGCCGGCCACGAAACCCTGATTGGGAAAGACCTGCAGGTCACAGTTTTCTATTGCAGCGATGTAGGCGGCTTTGATGCGAAGATCGCGTTGGACGTCCAGCAGGGATTTCCCCAACGTGGCACGTTCGCCCCGAAGCTCGTCCCCGAGCTTCACCTCGAACGTGTCGAACCCCCCGATGAGCGTGCGATCGCCATCACTGCTGATCATGGATCTCTTACGACCCTTTCTGCCCCTTTTGCCGTCCTAAGGACGAATCGATTTGCCTGCCTTATATTTATATCGATTCACTTTAGCACTGTTTCCCTAATATTTGCACCGCATTAATGTGGCGATTTTATGCAATCCTCTGCATGTCTTGCATGATTTAGGGTTCTCTCTAACACAGCGCAGAAATCGTGCTGGCCGTTCATCCAGTTTGCAACCTGCGACGTAGAAAAACCGAACGAGCAGGAATGAACGATGATCGATCTCGCAGCACTGGGCCAGGCATGGCTGTTGTCCTTGGGGGGATTTCTCCTTCTATGGCTGGTTAGCCTTGTCCGGCGGGATGCCAGCGTGGTCGATTTCTGGTGGGGGCCGGGGTTTCTTGCGATGGCATTTGCGGTCTGGTGGCAATTGGGTCGGCCCCTCGACACGATGACATTGGCAATCTTTCTGCCGCTTTCGTGCTGGGCAATCCGGCTTGGGGTGCATCTTGGCGCGCGCCGTATTCACGAGGGGCGCGAGGATCCGCGCTATCGCGAATTGCGCGAGGCCTGGTCACCGAATTGGTGGATCAAAAGTCTGTTCATCGTCTTTGTGCTGCAATCCGTTCTGCAGGGACTTATCGGTGTCGGCATGTTGATCGGCCTGTCCAATGCGCAGTTTGTGCCGGCAACTTGGGTTGCAGGACTGATTGCAGGGGTTGCGGTCGCTTGCATTGCGATCCAGACGCTATCGGATCTTCAACTTGACCGGTTTCGGCAAGATGTTCCGCGCCGCGGGTTGCTGACCACCGGGCTAAGGTCCTATGTCCGCTTTCCCAGTTACTCGGCCGAGATTGCGTTCTGGGCCTGTATCGCTGTCCTTTGCACGATCGCTGGAACACTGTGGGGTTGGTTTTCCCTTGCAATCATCGTGCTTTTGCTGCGCTACGTGTCGGGAATTCCGGTCATCGATGATCGCATGATGCGTACGCGCCCAGGCTATGGAGCCTATCGCGACGCAGTCCCCGCGCTGATTCCGCGGCTTTTGCAAGGACCGTACCGTACCGAGGCGTCGTCGTCTCAATAGTGGTGCAAGGTTCAAAGGCATCGAGAGTGCACGTTTAGCGCTCTCTTTGCCGTTTTTGGGGGATCCGAAACAGTTGTGACCGGCTCGCGTTGAGCCTCGCTTCTGACATCCGCACCAGGCCGCGTTAATCGCAAAGATCAAAGCGGCCTGTTGGCGCCGTCAGTAGATATAGCGAATGCGATCGCTCCAGAAGCGTTCGATCTTGCGCAGGGCCTGATTGATGTCGGGCAGACTCTGCTCGCCAAGCACGCGCCGGTCCTCCATCCCAGAGGCATGGCGCTCGAACAGATCGCCGACCAACTTGCTGACCTCGCGCCCCTTTTCGGTCAGGCGCACGCGCACGGCGCGACGGTCGATGTTGCATTTCTGGTGATGCATGTAGCCGGTTTCGACGAGTTTCTTTAGATTGTAGGAAACGTTCGAGCCCTGATAGTACCCCCGCGACTTCAGCTCGCCCGCCGTCACCTCGTGATCCCCGACATTGAAAATCAACAATGCCTGGACCGCATTTATGTCCATAATTCCTAGACGTTCGAACTCGTCCTTCACGACATCCAGCAACAATCGATGGAGACGTTCCACCATCGACAACGTCTCGAGATAGCTGGACAAGAAGTTCCGGGCACCGTGCCCTTGGTGAAGCGACTCCGGTTCAGGCTGGAGGTTCATGTCTTCGCACCTGCTCTGTTCATGACGGGCAAGTCATGCCGATCATTCACAAACAAGCCGTTAAATTTATGAGATATGGTGCAAAATCTATCCGATTTCGTGGAATCGACGGATCTCTCCGATGATATTGCCCAGCCGATCCGGGCCAGCTTCCGCGGCTGTGATCCACCGGTAAAGGTCCTGGTCATTTTCAACCAGCAACGCCTCGTAGGCGTCCAAGAG
The DNA here is from genome assembly GCA_964459085.1 of uncultured Oceanibium sp. Classification (GTDB taxonomy): domain Bacteria; phylum Pseudomonadota; class Alphaproteobacteria; order Rhodobacterales; family Rhodobacteraceae; genus Halovulum. The sequence continues at coordinate 3,565 of CAYWND010000054.1, forward strand.
ACCGTCGTCCAACCCAGACATTGGGCTATCCGCAAATGGCCCCAAGATCAGGTCCATTTCACGGGTGCCTCTGCGCCAGCTGCGCATTCTCAGGCGACGCAGACGGGTCTGGCGGGTTTCGCCTTCGGGTATCGCCTCGCGGATCACGTCGCAGTCGCACGCAGTTTGCGTTCAACCCGCTTCAGGCGTGACGCCAGTTCTCCTTGGGCGTGACGGATCTCGCGCAACTCACGAAGGGCCTGTTCGAGCTCGCCGTCCGCATCCGCGTCATAAAGATCGGTCGAAACACCCTGTCCCTGCCCGCTCATCAGCCAGATAATCGAGACGTTAAGAACACCCGCCAGCATCTGCAGCTTGTTTGCACGCGGCTCGGACCGGTCGTCTTCCCAATTGTTCAGGGTCTCTTTCTTGATCCCCAGCCGCTTGGCCAGTTGCGGGGCGTCCATGCCAAGGGCTTCGCGCGCAGCCACGATCCGGTCGCCGAACGTCGAGGCGTCGTCCGAGTAATCGAGGGTCGGCTCAGCAACCGTTTCGCTAGTCTGGGTCATGAATGTACTCCTGTAGGGGTCCAGGCGAAGCTACGCACGCAACACAAGCGACGCTGTTCCAACAGCGACATGTCACAATCCTGTTTTGACATCCAGGGACCAAGGGTCGCGCCCCTTGCCCTCAGACCGCGCCGTCGGCTCAGCCTAGATTTCGGTCAATGCCTCGCAGGCCGCCGCAACGGCACGGCCGGTCAATTCCAAATCCGCTTCCGTCAGCGCCAGCGAGGGATAGAGCTTGCCCTGCGATTTGAACACACCGTGCGCGCGCAACACCCGATTGAAAACCGCCGACGCTTTGGCATCACCGGACTGTGTATCGCGATAGTCCCGCACGTGGCCACGGGAAAAGATCACATCGAACAGGGTCGGATCGCCGACGATCTGGTGGTCGATGCCCGCGCCCTTCAACCCTTCCGAGATCATGTCCATCAGACGCGTCCCCAAGGCGCGCAGATGTGCATACTGCCCCTCACGGGCCAGCACCTCCATCGTCTTAAGCCCTGCGACCGAGGCCACCGGGTTTCCCGACAGGGTCCCAAGCTGCATCAGCCAGCCGCCTGCCCCCACCGCAGACTTGTCGAAATGCGCCATGATCTCGCGCCGCCCCGCAATCGCGGCCAGCGGAAACCCGCCGCCGATAATCTTGCCCAGCGTGCAGATGTCCGGAACCACGCCGTAGGCTTCTTGCGCACCACCATAGGCCAGACGGAACCCGGTGACGATCTCGTCAAAGATCAACAGGATACCGGCCTTGCTCGCGATCTCGCGCAAGGCCGACAGAAACCCTGGCTCGGGCGGTACGATCCGTTGCAGAGGCTCGACGATGATTGCCGCGATCTCGGTCCCGCGCTCGTCGATCAGCGACTGTACGAAGGCGATGTCGTTGAAGGGTGCTACCAGGACCTCGGAGCGCACGCTTTCGGGAATGCCCGCGCTGTCGGGCACGGCTTGGGGGAAGTTAACACGATCGGCAGGCGCAAGGCTCATCTGCGCCTCGGCCGACATGCCATGATAACCGCCCTCGAACTTCAGGATTTTGTCGCGCCCGGTGAAGGCGCGCGCCAGGCGCATTGCGTACATGTCCGCCTCGCCCCCAGACGAGACATAGCGCACCTGCTCGGCGCAGGCCGAGGCGCGGCAGATCTCTTCCGCCAACTCAATCGCCGGCGCATTATTAGCGAAAAACGTCATGCCGCGCGGCAGTTGTTCGAAGACCGCCTCCAAAACTTCCGGGTGGCCGTGACCCAGCAACATCGGGCCAGAGCCGATCAGATAGTCGACGTATTCGTTGCCATCCTCGTCCCAGACCCGGCTGCCCTGCCCGTCGCGGATAAAGATGTCGGGATCGAAATTGCCGAAGCCCCCGCCTGGCAAAACCTCGCGCGCGCGGGCGATCCAGTCGCTTTGCGTTCCGATCTTCAGCATATCGTCCTCCTAATCCAGGACCGCGAGAGGCGTCCCCAGCACAGCCTCGTCCACGGAAATGCCCAGCCCGGGTCGGTCAGTTGGAACCTTGATCGTTCCGCCCTGACGCACCGGGCCGTCCGGTGCAAGGCGCGGCGCGACATATCCGGACAAGTCGCACACGTTCAAAACCGCACGCCCGGGCGTAGCGGCAGCCAGGTGCAACGCAGCGGCGGTGGCGATGTCCGAGCCCCAGGTGTCCTCGATACACATCCGGGGTCCAAGATGCAGGCACAGATCGCGGGCCCTGCTGCAGGCGGTAATGCCGCCAAACTTGGACAGCTTTATTGCGACGGCATCCAGGCAACCCAGCCTGTGTGCGTCCAGCAGGCTGTCGGTGTCATGCGCCAACTCGTCGATCTTCATCGGCAGGCCCGTGGCCGCGCGCACTGCCGCGCAATCCTCCAAAGTTCGACAGGGCTGCTCCAGCATGATGTCCAGATGCGCAACCGCGCGCCCCACTCGCGTGGCATCCAGGCGCGAAGCACCACAGTTCCAGTCGCCATAGACCAGCGGACCTTCGCCCACGGCCTCGCGCACCTGAACCAGTCGCGCGATGTCGGCCGAGGGATCGCCATCCGCCCCCAGCTTGACCTGAAACTGCCGGACCCCTTGCGCGAAGGCATCCGATGCGACGCGCGCCATCTCTTCCGGCGCAATGCATGTGATCGAGTGATAAAGCGGCAGCGCCACATCATGCAGCCCGCCCAGCAGCCGATGCAGCGGCAGCCCGGCCACTTGCGCGGTGATGTCCCAGGCCGCGATGTCCAGCGCCGATTTGGCATAGACGTGGCCCGGCAGCCAGGCATCCAACCGATCCATCAGCGCCTCGGGCCCTACTGGATCGCCACCCATCAGCACCGGGGCCATCTCTTGGATCGCGGGGGCAACGCCGTCCGCATAGGCGGGCAGATAATGCGGTATGGGACAAACCTCGCCCCATCCGGACACGCCCTCGTCGGTGTCGATACGAACCACCGTCGTGGTGACGGTCGCACAGGTCTTGCCGCCTGCCATATAGTAGGTCTGGTGGCTGGTCAGCGGCGCTTGCCATGCAGAGACACGCACAATCTTCATGATCCGTCCCCATAGACAGCCACCGGCGGCCCCAGCAGCGCTTCGTCAGGGGCCACCCCCAACCCCGGCGTATCTGACGCCCGGATATAGCCGCCCTCATTTCGCGCGCCGCGCCCTGGTGCGACGTCCACGCTCAGCATGTCCTGGCAGGCCCAAGCCCCAAGTCGCATCTCGGGTGGGATTGTCTGGGCCAGATGCGCGGCCTCGGTATCGGCCAGGACCGATCCACCGGTCGCCATCACATAGATCTGCATGCCATGGGCCAGCGCGATATCGGCCATACGCCGGGCCTTGGTCAGCCCGCCCACGCGGTTCAGCTTGATCCCCGCGATCTCGGCCAGCCCGGCGCGGGCGATCCGGGTTATGTCTTGTAGCGTGACCAGGGTTTCATCGACGCTGATGGGGGCCGAAGTCAGCGGCCGGATTGCTGCGATATCATCATTGGTCTCACACGGCTGTTCGAACGAGACGCCCAGATCGCGCACCGCATTCATCACGATGATCGCCTCGCGCCGCGACCAGGCCCTGTTCACATCATAGAGGATCCGCTCGTCTGGCAGCCGCGCGGCCTCCAGATGGCGGATGCGCGAGATATCCGCCTCGACATCCCCGCCGATCTTGACCGAATGCCCCTTATAGCCCTTGGCCCGGTACGCCTCGACCAGGGCCAGCATCTGATCCGGCGTGCCGGTGGATACCGACGACATGATCCGCGTGGCGGTCCCGTGATCGCCGCCCAACATGTCCGTAATCGACATTCCAGCCGCCTGCCCCGAGATATCCCAGCACGCCATATCCACCAGCGACTTGGCATAGAGATGCCCCGGCAGGCACAGATCCATCGCCCGCTCGACCAGGGTGGTCTTGCGCGGATCCAGACCCAGGATCGCCCCCGCCATCGTCTGCAACCCGGCGCGAATGCCCGGCCCGTGCGCCGCGACATAGGTATGCCCCCAGGGCGTGCCCTCGCCCCAGCCGGTTAGACCTGCATCCGTTTCGATCTTGAGAAACGTCGCGTCCAGCACATCAAACCGCTGCCGCCCGCCCGCCAGGAAATAGGGCTGCTGCAGCGGCAGGTCCTTTTGAAAGACTGTCAGGCGCGTGATCTTCATCGGCGTCGGTTCCTTGTGGTCGCCGGAAGGGGTCTCTTGCGCATCCGGATCACGGGATCACCACGATGTTGCCGACCTGCGCTTTGGACAAGAACGCCTTTTGCGCCGCGACCAGATCGCGCAGGGGATAAGTCGCAGCAAGCAGCGGACGTACCTCGCCCCGGGCGATATAGTCCACCAGATCTGCAAAAGTGTCGGGGGCAACGATTGTGGCGCCCTTGAACGTCAAATCGTTCAGGTAGAAGGTCCGCAGATCCAGCTCGACAATCGGGCCCGCAATGGCCCCGGCGCAGGTATAGCGCCCACCGCGCTGCAGTACCTCGATCATCTGAGGGAAAACCGGCCCGCCCACGACATCTGCAACCACGCTGACGGATGTCCACCCGGTGGCCGCTTCAATTGCGCCCGCCAGATCCTCTGGCTCGCGCGGCAGAACCGCGATAGGCCCCAGCTCGGCCACCGCGGCGGCCTTGTCGGTGCCACACAGCGCGACGCATTCCGCCCCACGGCGATTGGCAAGCTGGATCAGGGCCGAGCCGACGCCGCCAGAGGCACCCGTCACCAGAACACGATCGCCAGGGCCGACCTGGGCCCGGTTCAACATGTTCTCTGCCGTCACATAAGAGGTCGCAAAACTTGCAAGCTCGGCATCCGACAGTGGGCTGTCAATCACATGCACCTGCCGCACCGGAGCGACAGTGTACTGCGCAAACCCACCATTGATCTCGGACCCGTAGTACCGGCATTTGTCCATGTTCATGGGATCGTCCCAATCCCGGAACCAGGTGTCGATCAGCACGCGCGACCCGATCAGCGCCGGGTCCGCACCCGCGCCAACCGCGACCACCTGGCCACAGACATCCGCGCCCTGGATGCGCGGAAACGTGACGCTGCCGCCCCAGGACCCGTCACTCTCATCCGTCACCAGGCTTTCACCGGTCGTGCCTGTCCGGACCTCTTTGGCGTACCAACCGGTGCGGGTGTTGACGTCGGTGTTGTTCAGGCCGCAGGCCAGAACCCGGATCAGCACTTCGCCAGCGCCCGGTTCCGGCACCGGCCAGTCGTCATGCCACTCCAGCTTGTCGAACCCGCCATGGCCGGTCAGCACCATCGCACTCATGGTTGCAGGCACGCTCATCGCTGCGCTCTCCTATGCACTCGTTGCCAGCGCCGCATCGGTGCGCGGCAGCAGACTTTGCGGATCATAGGCCGGTTCGCCGAGCACCCGGGCCTGACGCGGCTGTCCTGCGATCAGGACCTCAAGTTCCGTTCCTGGCTGCGCGGCGTGTGGCTGGATGTAAGCAAACGCCAGGATATTGCCGACCGTATGCCCATAGGCGACAGAAGATGTCGAACCGACGACCTTTCCGTCCAGCAAAACCGCCTCGCCGCCATGCCCGTCGACAACACCGTCCGGTTCGATCTGAAGATAGGCGCAGACCCAGCGCTTGGGCATGGCCAGCGCCTCGTCGGTCCGGGCCCGGCCCACATAGTCCTTGTCCAGCCTGACGAACCGCATCACGTCCGCCTCGGGCAGTGTGACCTCGTTGGTCAACTCTCCTGCGCCCTTGAACGCCTTCTCCATCCGCATCACGTTCATCGCGAACGAGCCGTAGTTGACCATGCCCTTGGGCGCACCTGCGGCCCATAGCGCCTCATAGACCGCCAGCGTGCTTTCGCGCGGGATGTGCAATTCCCACCCCAACTCGCCCGCATAAGACATGCGGAAGGCCCACAGGCTGTGACCTGCGATTTCGATCTGCTGCGCGCTCAACCAGCGAAAGGACGCATTATCCAGCCGCGAGGATGTCACCGCCCCCAGGATATCCCGGGCACGAGGGCCGTTCAGCGCCAGCGCGGCCCAGGTCTCGGACCGGTTCACGATCTCGGCGCCATCCACCAGCGCAGCTTGCAGCAGGTCCACGAGCCGCTGTTCGAAGAACGCTGCGCAGACCAGGTAGAAGCTTTCCTCGGCAAGACGGACGACCGTGGTTTCCAGCTCGATCCGACCCCGGCGGTTCAACATATGGGTCAGCGCGATACCACCGACCTTTTGCGGCAGCCGGTTTGCCACCAAACCGTCCAGCATTTCCGCAGCGCCTGGCCCCCGCAGCTCGATCTTCGTAAAGGCGGAAATATCCATGATCCCAGCGGATTGGCGGACGGCTTTCACCTCGGCACCAACCACGTCATCGACACCATTGCGGCGGAATGAGTACTGGTCGTGCTGCGGCACGCCGTCGGTTGCGAACCAGCGCGGCCGCTCGTGCCCGAACACCTCTTCAAACACGGCCCCTGCCGCCTTCAGCCGATCATAAATGGGTGAGGGTTTAACCGGACGCCCCGCCAGCCGGTTGAAATGCGGATACGGGATTTCGTGGCGCAGGCAGTAGTCTTCTTTCGCCTTGATGACCTGCCAGTCCTTGGTCGCGTATGGCCCGAACCGGCGCGGATCATAGTCGCGCATCGAGATGTCGGCCGCACCGTGCACCATCCAGCGCGCCAGTTCGCGGGTCAGCCCCGGCCCCCAACCGATCCCGATCTGGGTGCCGCAGCAGCACCAGTAACCCGGCGCCCCGGCCACGGGACCGATCAAGGGGTTGCCATCGGGCGGGCGGCTGATGGCGCCATGCACTTCGCGGTGAATGCCAAGCTCGGCAGAGATCGGCATGCGGTTCAGACTTTCCTCCAGCCACGGCATG
>CAYWND010000055.1:0-10460 GCA_964459085.1 uncultured Oceanibium sp.
GCGCGAACCAGGCCGAGCGGACGATGGTGTAGTCGAGACCGGAGTTGGCGATCACCTCTTCGCCGAGTTGCGCATGGTATTCGCCACGGCCAGTGAGGATAACCAGACGCTCGACACCGCAAGATGCGGCGACACGGGTAAAACGTGTCAGGTTCTCGATGGCGCCCGGGAAGGCGTAGTCGGGATGATAGTTGATATAGACAGCCCATATTCCGCTCAGGGCTTGCTCCCAGGTGGTGGGATCGTCCCAGTCGAAAGGCACTGGAGCCTTTCGCGAGCCTGAGCGGGCATCGTGACCGGCGGCTTTGAGCCGAGCCAGGACGCGAGACCCGGTTTTTCCGGTCGCGCCTGTGATAAGGATTGGTTTGGTTGTCACCTTCGGTCTCCCTTGGTTGATGTGATAGCCAAGGGATAGGTGCAGTTCAGGGCTGCCGTATTTGCATCGGACGCCAGTGTTTGGGCCCGGGACGCCAGGGTTGCGCCCCGGTCAATTCGACGGGTTGAGTTTGGGTCTATGCGCCGCGCCGGTAGCTTGCGGGCGTTTGCCCGTGCCAGCGTTTGAAGGCGCGGGTGAACGTGCTCTGATCAGAAAAGCCTGTCAGGAAGGCGATCTCTGCCAGGGCATAGTCCGTGCGCCGCAGCAACTGCTGGGACAGTGACTTCCGCGCGCCCAGCACCAAGTCCTGGTAGGACAATCCTTCGGCTGCCAGGCGGCGTTGCAACGTCCTGCTGCTCATGCCCATACGCGCTGCTACGTCGCCAAGCGTGGGCACGCCTTCGCTTAGGGCGCCTCCGATTTGATCCACGATGCGCCGCTCAAACTCGGAGGTGTCGTTGATCCGGCTGAGCTGGCTGTCGAGATGTTTCTCAAAAAACTTGGACATGCCATCGTCTGACAAACGATTTGTGCGGCTTGCAACCTTGGTAAAAACTTCAAGTGCATCGCGATCCGCGCCAAAGTGAATGGGACACCGGAAATGCTCTTGATAGACGCGGTCATCTGCAGGTCGTTCCGACATCAAATGAACCGCAACAGCAGAGAAGTCATCATTGCTGACTTCCCGGCTGATCGACATCGCGGCGGCCAAGGCCAACTCGTTGCTCATCCTGAGACCAAGACGCTGATCCCGTCCTTGAACCACTTCCATGAACACAGACGTGCCAGCCTGCTGGACGCGGAAATTGGCAATCGAGGTCACAACCTTCCCAAAGCGTTCGACACGGGAGTAAGAGCTGAGGAGATCCGGCGCGGATTTAAACGCCAGCCCAAAGGCTCCGTAGTCATCGCAACGCATTGAGGCACCCACATGTATCGGAACGGACCCACCGCGATCGTCGAGGTCCGCAATACGCTCAAGTAGGCCCAAAAAGTCGCTGTCGGAGATCATGACGCTGGGATCAATTGGGCCTTCCGGCTCTACACCAACGCTTTTGTACAGCAGAAGGCGCGCACGTGAATCGACACACCCTAGTGCCACTGCAGCATCCAGTGCTTTGTGTACGAAGACCGTCGAAATCCAACCCATTCGGCGAGGATAGCTGAAGGTGCGCGGGCTGCAAATTGGCACCCTATGCCAATATCAAGCCGCTTGACTGACTGACGGTCAGTCAGTATGAGGAACGCAGTTTGGAGATACGCCTTGGCACGGATTGTCAAAGACCCAGCAGAACGACGCGCAGAGATCGTCGAGACAGCAGATCGGCTGTTTCGACAGCATGGCTACGCGAAGTGTTCGGTGGAGATGATCATTCGCGAGATCGGGGTCGCGAAGGGGACATTCTACTACTACTTCAAGTCGAAGCCCGACATCCTGCACGCCATTGTCGACAAGACGCTCAGTCAGATCGTTGAGATAGCAAAAGGCGTCGCAGATGACCCATCGCTATCCGCGATGCAGAAGATGGAGGCGCTCCTCGGCAATAGCCACATCGGCGACAACGACAGCCTCGACGTGGCCGAGATGCTGCATCTTCCCGAGAACCGTGAACTGCACGAGCTCACCAACATTCAGACCGTTCTCCAACTCTCGCCCATCCTTTCACAGATCGTAGAGCAAGGGATCGGCGAGGGTGTCTTTGAGGTCGAGAGGCCCTTGGAGACCATCCAATTTCTCTTCACCGGCGCCCAGTTCCTGACGGACGGGGTCATGTTCGGTTTCAGTCAGGCTGATCTTCGAACACGCCGCTTGGTGACGCAAACAATCATAGAAAAAGCACTCGGCGCTACGCCGGGAAGCTTTGACTTCATGAACCCCATCCGGGCTGTGGAGTAGAGGCATGAGCAGGGAGCCACATCTCAACCTTTTGGGGATTTTCCCATGGCAGATACTGCTGCACCAACGCGGGCCACTGAGGTCCCATCCTTTGCTCTGATCGGCTTCTTTGTTCTGACGTTTGCTATCACCTGGGGCGTCACCGGTATGTACATTGTGGCGCCCGATTGGTCGTCATCGACGTTTGGCGAGATCAGCGGATCGCACCCGTTCTTCTTTCTCGCGACATGGGCACCGGCGATCTCGGCTTTTGTGCTTGTGCTCTACTTTGGCGGTGTCCGAGGGATGAAAGCCTTTCTCGCCCGACTCCTGATATGGCGACTGTCGATGTTCTGGGCGGCCTTCATCCTGATCGGCATCCCTGTTGCCTTCATGATCGGATCGTCGATGAAATCGGGTCCACTCCTTGCACCCAGTCCGCCCGAAGGTGTCGGCGCAATGGTCGCCATCACCTTCATGATGCTCTTCCTGGGACCAATTGAAGAGTTCGGCTGGCGCGGTGTGGCGCAGCCCATCCTGCAACGGCACGTTGCGCCTCTTTGGGCGGGCATGATCATTGGGACCATCTGGGGCATCTGGCACCTTCCGGCGTTCTTCCTGTCCAGTACAGTCTTTGCGGGCTGGAACTTCTTCCCGTTCCTTCTCGGGAACATCACGCTGGCAGTCCTTGTGACCCCCATCTTCAATGCGAGCCGCGGCAGCCTTTTCTGGCCGATGGTGTTCCACTGGCAGTTGATCCTGCCTCTCTGGCCGGAAGCTCAGCCCTACGACACGTTTATTCTGCTTGTTGTGGCGGCTGCAGTGGTCTGGTGGAACCGCGAGACCATGCTGTTTCGGAACGGTGCGGCGACCGAGGTCATCCCTGATCAGCGTAAGGTGGGCCCATGAGATCGTTTCTTCGTGCGATCGCGACTATACCGGCTTGCCTGGCCTTCTGGGCCCAGGCCACCGATGCAGATCAATATGATCTACGCGCCGAAGTGCAGGCGCTCTTGGAGACCTTTCATGAGAGGTATGGATTCCCGGGCGTAACAGTCGCCTGTGTCACCGCTGACGGAGACATCCACCGTTTTGCGGTGGGCCTTTCGGACGTCGAAGCGGGCACCCCGATGACCACTGAAACCCGGATGTTGGCGGCCAGCATCGGAAAGACCGTTTGGGGCGCCCTTACGCTTTCACTTGAGGCAGATGGGCTGATCAGCCGCTCCGACCTGGCCGCGGACTATCTCGGTCACGAGCCATGGTTTGCTCGTGTGCCGAACTCGGCGGACATGACGATCGGGCACCTCCTTGCCCATACATCGGGATTACCGGATCACGTACACATGGACGGGGTCGCGTCCGAGCTGGTTGAGTTGGGTCGCGTCCAACCGTTCGACCAAGCGAAATTGGTGGCGTTTGTGCTGGACGAACCAGCGCTCTTTGAGGCGGGGACGGCATGGAGCTACTCGGACACCGGCTATATTCTGCTGGGCTTGATCTTGGAAGCCGCCACGAACGCAAGCGTGTTCGAGCTTGCCGCTGAACGCTTTCTGGTTCCGTTGGGCCTTGCTGATACGATCCCATCGGACAACACCACACTCGAAGCCTTGGCGGTTGGATACACCACCGAAGATAGTCCGTTCGGCCTCGCGTCACGTACGATGACTTTCGACGGTCGCCTGACATGGAACCCAGCCGTCGAATGGACAGGCGGTGGGTTTGCATCCACCTCAGCGGACCTCGCTCTGTGGGGGCACGCGCTGTTCTCGGGCGCTGCGATGGACACGGGCTATTTGGGCGCCTTGCTGGACGGGGTGGCGGTCCATCCGGATGCGCCGGGCGTGCACTACGGCTCTGGCGTTGCGATCTATCGCGAAACCCCGCTCGGTCCGGTTTACGGCCATGGCGGCTGGATTCCCGGCTACGTGTCGAGCCTCAGGCACTATGCGGACCACGACCTCACGATTGCTTTCCAAATCAATACAGACGTGGGTGTAGCGGACGCTAGCACCGACCTGGTTCCAGCTTTGGAAAAAGCCCTGGCTGATGCACTGATTGGGTCCTCGGCCAACTGACTGCTTGCACGGTTGTTTGAGCATGTTCATCGATAGCGGACGCTAGCCATGAATTTTCTTGTGGCTGCAATGTCCGCCAAGTCTGGTGTTTCCATGACTGATCCTCCGATCCGCCATGCCCTCCCAATATGGCAACCAAACGCTGACTTCTCATGGTAGCAAGAAGTCCTGCGGCGCGCGCGCATCTACATCTACAGGCAAAGCGTCCTTGACGAGACTCCGTGATATATCTCATGGGCGCGCCGCGGCATCTGCATCATGTTTCGTATCGGATCGAAATCCGCTTTATCGCCTGTTCGAGAACATCGACCGCTGCACCCATGCTCTCGGCGTCAGCGTACTCGTCTGGGCGATGGCTCACGCCCGCGCGGCACGGTATGAAGAGCATGGCGACAGGGCAGAGGTCGGCCATGGCAGAGGCATCATGAGTGGCGCCCGACATAAGCCGTAGGGAGGCATGGCCCGATTTCTCGCAGGCATCGGAAAGCGCTGTCATGAGATCTTCGTCACTGGGGACGGCGCGCTGTTCGTAGGTCCGTGCGATCGACACCTGAAGATCCGCTTCGCGGCACGCCTTTGTTGCGAACGCGGCGAAGTCGTCGACAAAACGGTCGCGACGCGTGTCGTCGTCGGCGCGCACTTCGAGGGTGAACGCGACAACGCTCGGCACCGCGTTCACCGCAGCCGGCTTTACCGAGATCGTGCCAACGGTTGCTCGAAGGTTTTTCTCGGCCGCTGCCCGCGTGTTGATCTCGCTGATCAGGCGGGCGGCCCCGACAAGCGCATCGCGGCGGCCTTTCATCGGGACGGTTCCGGCGTGGCCGGTTTCGCCCGTGACCGTGACGGTGAAGCGGGCAATGCCGCAGATGGCCGTAACGATGCCGATGGGCACTTTCGCGGATTCAAGAACCGGACCCTGCTCGATATGGGCTTCGAGATATCCCGCGATCGTCGCCGGATCCCGCGTAAGCTTCATGGCGTCCTCGGGGTCGATCCCGAACGCACACATCGCGGCGCGCATCGCGACGCCCTGTCCGTCGGTCATCCCGAATACGGCGGGATCAAGCGTACCCGCCAGCGCGCGCGGACCGATCAGGGCCGTCGGGAACCTAACGCCTTCTTCGTCTGCGAATGCCAGGACCTCGATGCCTACAGGAAGTTCATCCCAATGGCCGTTGAATCGCTTGGCCGCAAGACAGGCGAGAGCAATCCCCATGATCCCGTCGAAGCGGCCTCCGTTTGGAACGCTATCTTGATGCGAGCCCATCAGAACAACGGGCTTTCCGGCGGCAGACGGTGACCGCCCGACAAGCGTACCGGCGGCATCCAGTTCAGCTGTAAGCCCGGCGTCTTCCATCCAGCGGGCTATCTCGCCCAGGGCGGCCTTGTGTTCGGGCGTCCAAGGCTGGCGCGTGACGCCTTCGTCGCTTGCGCTACAGGCGGAAATGGCCGAGAGACGCTCGGCAGCGATATTGCCGTCCATGATGATTTTCCTTGAATTTATCATGATAAATTGATTCCATGGTGTAACGGCGAATGCGCAGTGACGCTACCGAAAATGCAAAGGGTGCCATGACCTCGCGGAAAACTCAGTCGAAACCGAAGAGGTCGCGCCCCTTTCAGGTCGCTGATGAAATCAAGTCTTGGGTGGTCGAACAGGGTCTTCAACCGGGAGATCGTCTGCCGAGTGAGCCTGAGATGATCGAGCGGTTTCAGATGTCAAAAGGGACGATCCGCGAAGCGATGCGGCTTTTGCAGGCACAAGGCTTGGTCGCGACAAAAACAGGCCCTGGCGGCGGCAGCTTTGTCGGGGAGGTATCCACCGAGCGCGCGCAAGCGCTGCTGGCGAATTTCTTCTATTTCAAGAATGTCTCCATCGACGATATCTATCAGGTACGCGTCGCTCTTGAGCCCGAGAACGCAGCATCGCTCGCAGGGCGGTTGTCAGCACAGCAACTCCAGGACCTGCACGGGATCATGGCGCGATACGAGGCCCCAGCAGAAACGGCAGAGGAAGAGCGTGTCCAGCATGTCGACTCGCTTCTGTTCCACGCCAAGCTTGCGGAATTCGCCGATAACGCGATCCTTGGTTTCATGATCGGATTTCTGGCGGAAATTCTGACCGAGCTGACGGTCTACAAGCGCCTCTATTCCAAACTCAACCACGAGCTTTGGCGCGAGGGTCGCAGCCATCAGGTCGCGCTTATCGATGCTTTGCGGGATAATGATCCGGACCGCGCGCGCAGTGTCATGCTGGAACATATGGAACTCGCCCGCCGCCTGATGGAGGATCAGGAGGCCGTGGTCATGAAGCGTTTCATCGCAGAGTGATGCCTGCCACAGCCGCCAGTTTGCAACGGATCGCCAAGCGGGGCGTTGACGAAGCTATGGCAGCGGCCGACTGGGGGCAGGTCGCAACATATATCCCTGAACTGGCCTCTGTGTCCCCGGAACAGGTTGGTGTCGCGATTGCGTTGCCGAACGGGACCGTCGTACGGGCCGGGCAGGCCGATATACCTTTTTCGATCCAGAGCGTGTCGAAAGTCTTTGCGTTGGCTACGGTTTTGGGACGTGTGGGCGACGATCTTTGGTTGCGGGTCGGTCGCGAGCCATCCGGAACCGCCTTTGACAGCATGGTGTTGCTTGAACGCGAGGCAGGGCGTCCGCGTAATCCGTTCATTAACGCGGGCGCTCTGGTGACCACGGACGCAATGATTGGTGGCCGCGAGCCGAAGGATGCTCTCGCCGAACTCGTGCGGTTTGTGCGCGCTGCAGCGCAGGACGATGCTATCCATATCAATGCCCGCGTCGCGGAGTCAGAAAAGGCGACCGGGCATCGGAACCTTGCCCTTACACATTATCTCAAGTCCCACGGAAATCTTAACAACACGCCGGAAAGGGTCTTCGGCACTTACTGTCACCAGTGCGCCATCGAGATGAGTTGTGTGCAACTCGCGCAGGCCGGTTCAGTTTTGGCACAGTTCCATGATGCGACCGGTCTGATTTCTGAAAAACGCGCGCGTCGGATATGCGCACTAATGATGACCTGCGGTCACTACGACGGATCGGGCGAGTTTGCGTTCCGTGTCGGCCTCCCCGGCAAGAGCGGTGTCGGCGGTGGTATACTCATCATAGCGCCTGGTCGTGCATCGATCGCGGTTTGGTCTCCGGGTCTCGATCGCTACGGGAACTCGAAGGCGGGCACCAGACTGGCGGAATTTATCGCCGATCAGACAGGCTGGTCGGCCTTTTCAAGATAGGGCTCTGCCCGGTCGGGGTCGTCGAGTGTCGGCACAAGCGCAGCCCACTCGGCATAGGCGCCGGAAGTCGCGGCGTTATAGAGGGATCGAAGGTCGCCGAGCGGTGTAGCGGACTTGTCAATGCGCAACGTAAGCGGAGCGGCGCTGCGGCTTACGACCAACAAGGCGGCGGACAGAAGCCCGCGACTGTCGCCGCCTTTGCGTGCAGCAGCGTCGAGGGCTGCGATCAGACGTTCGGCCAATGTGCCATCGGCTCTGTGAAACCCGTTGAAGCACGCATCGATCACATCCTCGTTCTCCAAAAGATTTCCGGCGACGATGACGCCGGTCCCCGAACGGCTGCCCGCGACAGGGATGCTGTCTTCGCCGGTAAATGCGAACACACCGCCTGTGGGATCAAGCGCTGACAATTGCCTTTGAGATCGTCCCTTGTCGGCACCTACGACGCCCAAAACGGCGTCCTGGGCATCTTCGCCCGCGCGCATGGCAGCGAGCGTATCGGTGCCCCACATCGTCGATGGCAAGGAGCCTTGCGATGCGGACAGCCCTGATTCGGCGTCTCCGCGGAGCACCCATCCCCCGACGCAGAGGCTTCCCGTGGTTGCCGCGCCTCCATAACTGCCTGTTTTTTCATCATAAGCGAGGATCGAGATTGTCACTTGGGCGCCTCCCTGCGAGTGGGCTTGAATTTATCATGAAAATTTGCCCTGATGTTATTTATCATGATAAATACTCTACGAACATAACAGCGGAGGTAAAGCGAATGTCGCTCTTTTCTTTCACACGCCGGACACTGCTGGCTTCGGGTGCGGCGATTGCGCTGACCCTCGGGGCAGCGGGTGGTGCCGCAGCGCAGACGCCGCCGGGCGTTCTCATTGTCGGTCAGATCGCCGAGCCTAAGGCGCTGGACCCGGCGGCGGTCACGGCGGTCAACGACTTCCGGATTCTGATGAATGTCTACGACGGTCTCGTCCGATACAAGGACGGCACGCTGGAGGTCGAGCCCGCGCTCGCGACAGACTGGACGATTTCAGAGGATGGGACGGAGTATACGTTCAGCCTGCGTGAGGGTGTCAGTTTCCACGACGGCAGCCCTTTCAACGCCAAGGCCGTGAAGTTCAACTTCGACCGGATGCTCGACGAGGCACACCCGTTCCATGATACTGGCCCGTTCCCGCTCGCGTTCTTTTTCTCGGCCGTCGAAAACGTCGAAGTTGTCGACGATCTCACGGTGAAATTCACACTGAACGCGCCTTATGCACCGTTCCTTTCAAACCTTGCGTATCCCACCGGCTTGATCGTGTCGCCCGCTGCGGTCGAGCAGCACGGCGCCGATTTCGGGCGCAACCCGTCCGGCACCGGCCCGTTCACCTTCGCAGAATGGCGCTCGAACGAAGCTGTCGTGGTCGAAGGCAACCCCAACTACTGGGACGGCGCGCCGTCGCTTCAGGCAGTCGTCTTCCGGCCGATCACCGACGCCAATACGCGGACGGCGGAAATGCTCGCGGGTGGCATCGATCTGATGGTCGAGGTTCCGCCTGTCGCATTGAGCCAGTTCGAGGGTGACCAGTACACCGTCCACGAGCAGGCCGGGCCGCACGTCTGGTTTCTGATTCTGAACGCGAAAGAGGGGCCGTTTGCGGACGTCCGTGTGCGTCAGGCCGCAAACTACGCGATCAACAAAGAGGCCATCGTCAACGACGTGCTGGAAGGCACCGCTGATGTCGCCGCTGGACCGACGCCGCCTGCCTTTGCCTGGGCCTACAACCCCGACCTGGAGCCCTATCCCTATGACCCAGACAAAGCGCGCGAGTTGATCGCCGAAGCCGGTGTCGAGGGGGCGGAACTGACGTTCTATGTCACCGAGGGCGGTTCGGGCATGCTTGACCCAGTCGCCATGGGTACCGCGATGCAGGCCGATCTCGAGGCCGTCGGCTTCGATGTAAAGATCGAAACCTACGAGTGGAACACCTTCCTCGGCAACGTGAATCCGGGGCTGGAAGGTAAGGCCGACATGGCGCAGATGGCGTGGATGACGAACGACCCGGATACGCTGCCGTTCCTTGCGCTTCGCACCTCAGCCTGGCCAGAGGAAGGTGGCTTCAACTCGGGCTACTACTCAAACCCGAAGGTTGATGAGCTGCTCGAAGCGGCGCGCGCCGCCACCGATCAGAGCGAGCGTGCGATGCTCTACAAGGAAATGCAGACCATCGTGCAAGAAGACGCGCCGTGGGTCTTCGTCGCGAACTGGAAACAGAACGCGGTCACCAACGACCGTGTCGCGGACTTCGCGCTTCAGCCGTCTTTCTTCCTGCTGCTCGATGACGTCGTGAAGAACTGATCCTCCCTCAGAGGGGCGGGCCTTCGGGGTCGCCCCTCATCCTACTTTGTCTAGCGCTTGGGGGCGATTGATGACTGGCTACATTCTAAAGCGACTGCTTTCCGCAATTCCTGTCTTGTTTGGTATCACGATCATCGTTTTCCTCATCATGGCGCTGATCCCCGGCGATCCGGCAACTGCCATCCTCGGAAGTTTCGCAACACCGGAAAACGTCGAGAAACTGAACCGCGATCTCGGCCTCGATAAGCCTCTGGTCCAACAGTATTTTATCTGGCTCGGGAACATGCTGCAGGGCGACTTCGGGACGTCCTTCGCGCTCAACCGGCCAGTTATTGACGAGGTGCTGGAGCGGTTCAACGCGACGCTCGTGCTCGCCGGAACAGCCTTTGTCCTCTGCTCGCTGTTTGGCGTGGCGGCCGGGGTTGTTTCGGCGGCAAACCAGTACGGCTGGGCCGGCAAGGGGATCACGTTTGTTCTTCTCCTCGGCATATCGATTCCGTCGTTCTTTCTCGGCATGATGATGATCCTC
>CAYWND010000056.1:0-10441 GCA_964459085.1 uncultured Oceanibium sp.
CCAGTTCTACAAGGGCAAGGCCGATTGGGAGGCAATTGCACGGGTCAGACAGGCGGTTTCGATCCCGGTGATCGCCAATGGCGATATCGTGACCGACGTCGACGCCCGCGCCGCCCTGGACGCGTCTGACGCACATGGTGTGATGGTGGGCCGCGGGGTGCAGGGGCGTCCCTGGCGTCTGGCGCAGATCGCGGCGGCCCTGGCGGGCACCGCAGCACTGCCTGCGCCGCAGGGCCGCGCGCTGATGGATCTGATCCTGGACCACCATGCCGCGATGATTGACTTCTATGGCGCCGAGTTGGGTATGAAATGCGCGCGCAAGCATATGGGCTGGTACATGGACAATCTGGACGTATCACCCCAGCTGCGGCGCGAGATCCTGACAGCGGATACACCGAAATCCGCGCGTGATGGCCTGCGCCAACTGGACACAACTGCATTCCCGAGGCTTGCTGCATGACAAATCTGTCCGTGAATCCGTTCTGGGCGGCCGTTCCCTATCCAGCCTTTGCGTTGGACAGCGAAGGTTGGATTGAAAGCTGTAATACCGCGGCCGAAAGCTTCTCGGGCATGTCTTTGAAACAGATGCGAAAGAAGCCGTTTGCTGACTTCGTTGGGCGGGACAGCGCGGTTATGGACAGCTTGCTGCAGGTCAGCCGAGGCAGCGCATCGGTGGTCCAGTACAGTGTCGATGTGTCCTGGGGCGAGCGTCCGGCGCGACCCTACACACTGCACGCGGCCCAGGTTGGAGACGAAGAGCAACACACGTTGCTGTTGCTGCATCCGGTGGGGATCGCGGCACAGATGGACAGATCGCTGTCGCATCGATCCGCCGCCAGATCTGTCACCGGCATGGCCGCGATGCTGGCGCACGAGATCCGCAATCCGCTGGCAGGGATCTCGGGGGCCGCGCAGCTGCTGAGTATGTCGCTTGGCGATGGCGAGCAGGAACTGACCGATCTGATCCAGGAGGAAACCACCCGCATCGGCAAGCTGGTCGAACGGGTCGAGGAATTTGGCGATCTGCGCCCAACGGTGCGCAAGCCGGTGAATATTCACGATGTGCTGGACCGGGCCAAACGTGCGGCCGAAGCGGGGTTCGCCCGACATGTCCGGTTCACCGAGGTCTACGATCCATCGCTGCCGCCCACGGTGGGGGACATTGACCAATTGATGCAAGTCTTTCAAAACTTGTTGAAAAACGCGGCCGAGGCATGCCCCCAAGTGGGCGGTATCATCCGCATTCGCACCGGCTATCAGCCGGGGGTGAAGCTGTCGCTGCCAGGCCGCAAATCCGAGAGCTTGCCGTTGTTGATCTCGGTCGTCGACAACGGGTCGGGCATTCCAGAAAACCTGATCCGCGACATCTTTGACCCGTTCGTCAGTTCCAAGACGAACGGGTCCGGCCTTGGGCTGTCGCTGGTATCAAAGGTGCTGACCGATCATGGCGGCGTGGTCGAGGTCGACAGTCAGCCGGGGCGCACGGAATTCCGGGTCCGGCTGCCCGTCTATACCGGCAAGGATCTTGCCGATACCGAACATGAACTGGAGGCGAACTGATGGAAGGCACAATCATCGTCGCCGATGACGACCGGACCATTCGCACCGTCCTAAGCCAGGCGCTGACGCGCGCAGGGTGCCGGGTGCGGTCTACGGGCACGATCTCGACCCTGTGGCGCTGGATCGAAGAGGGCGAAGGCGATGTGGTGGTATCGGACGTGATGATGCCCGACGGCGATGCGCTGGATTTGCTGCCCGCCATCCAGCGAAAGCGACCGGAATTGCCGGTAATCGTGATGTCGGCACAAAACACGATGCTGACGGCCATTCGCGCGACCGAGGTTGGGGCGTATGAATACATCCCCAAACCGTTTGACCTGCGCGAGGTCCTAAGTCAGGTCAACAAGGCCCTGAACCGCCGCAAGGAAAGCCAGCGCCACGGCGAGGAGGGCGCCGAGGATCGCCAGCAATTGCCGCTGATTGGCCGCAGCCCGGCCATGCAGGATGTCTATCGGATCATGGCGCGACTGATGACGACCGATCTGGGCGTGATGATCTCGGGCGAAAGCGGCACAGGCAAGGAGTTGGTGGCGCGGGCGCTGCACACCTTCGGGCTGCGCAAGGATGGCGAGTTCGTCGCGATCAACATGGCCAGCGTGCCGCCTGACATGATCGAGGTTGAATTGTTCGGTACGTCGTCGCAGCCCGGACCCGAGGGGGCCGGCAAGTTCGAACAAGCCCAGGGTGGGACGCTGTTTCTGGACGAAGTCGGCGATATGCCGCTGGACGCCCAGACCCGGTTGCTGCGGGTCCTGCAGGATGGCGAGTTCTCGCGGGTTGGCGGGCGCACCACGCAGCGCGCGGACGCGCGGATCATCGCAGCCACGCATCAGGATCTGCGCAATCTGGTCAATGAGGGTCGATTCCGCGAGGATCTGTTCTATCGCCTGAACATCGTTCCTGTCCGCTTGCCACCGTTGCGTGATCGGCTGGACGATATTCCCGACCTCGCACGGCATTTCTTGCGCAAGGCCGAAGACGAGGGGCTGCCGCGCAAGACCATCAGCCAGGAGGCGATGGACGAATTCCGCAAGCTGGATTGGGCCGGCAACGTGCGCGAGTTGGAAAACCTGATGCGCCGTCTGGCGGTGCTGTGCCCGGACGACATCATCTCGGCCAGCGTGGTCAAGCAAGAGATCCTGGCGCGCCCAAGTTCGGTCGGCAGCCCTCAGGACGACCCGAACCAGAAGCTGGGCCAAGCGGTCGAAAGCCACCTGAAACGGTATTTCGATCTGCATGGGGACGCTCTGCCGCCAGCGGGCCTTTACGATCGCATAATCAAAGAGGTCGAGCTGCCGCTGATCGCGATCTCGTTGTCTGCGACACGTGGAAATCAGGTGCGGACGGCGGAACTGCTGGGAATAAACCGGAATACGTTGCGCAAGAAGATTAACGAGCTGGACATTTCGGTAACACGTGGCAAAAAAATGATGTAAAGTGGCCACAGTAATAACAAGGCACGGACGGTCCCTGCGTGCAGCAAGCGGTGTCCTCTCGGACCTGGAGCAGTATAAACGCGATCCTCAATAGGCGCAGCACACGCAATGTGCTGGCGCTGATCCTTGTTTTGTTGGGTCCTGCGCTGGGGATTGCGACAGCGCTGGTCTTCAGCTCGCAAACCACTTTTGCCACTCAGGCGATGCGGCCGGTTCTGCTGGTCGATTTTGTCTATGTGCTGGTCGTGGCAGGGCTGGTGTTCCAGCGTGTCGCCTCGATGATCTCGGCCCGGCGCAACCGATCGGCTGGATCCCGCCTGCACCTGCGGTTGACCGGGGTGTTCGCAGGCATTGCGATGGTGCCCACGGTTCTGGTCGCGGTGTTTGCGACGCTGACGTTGAACTTCGGGCTGGAGGGGTGGTTTTCCGATCGGGTGCGCAACGTGGTTGGCAACTCGTTGGCCACGGCGATGGCCTACGAGGATGAACACCGCGCGAACCTGATTGCGGACGCGGAACTGCTGGCCAGGTTTCTGAACGACCAGAAAGAGCGGTTTCCGCTGATCGCGCCCAGCCAATTCCGCGAGCTTTTGAACCGTGGCCAGGTCCAAATGCAGCGCGAGTTGCCCGAGGCCTATGTGATCGATGGCGATGCACAACTGAAGGCGCGGGGCGAGCGTAGCTATTTGTTCGACTACGAGCCGCCCTCGCCAGAGGAAATCGAGCGGGCGCGTGCGGGCGAGACGGTCATTATCGAGGACAAGGTCAATTTCGAGTTTCGCGCGCTGCTGGCGCTGCCGGCCTTTGCCGACCGGTTTCTGTATGTCACGCGGGATGTTGATGGGGACATCCTGGCGCTGACGGACGAAACTCAGGAAACGGTGGGTCTGTATAACCAGTTGGAGAGAGACCGCGGGCGGCTGCTGTTCGAATTTGCGCTGTTGTATCTGGGCTTTGCGCTGATCGTGATCCTGGCGGCGATCTGGTTGGGCCTGTGGTTTGCCGAACGGCTGAGCCAGCCCGTTGGGCGCCTGGCGGCGGCGGCGCAGCGGGTTGGTGCGGGCGATCTGGACGTTCAGGTCCGGGAGGAGAAGAGCGACGACGAGATTGCTCTCTTGGGCCGTGCCTTCAACCGGATGACCCAGCAGGTCAAGGGGCAGCGGGACGCCCTGGTCGAAGCGAATGCCGAGACTGAACGGCGGCGGCGCCTGTTCGATTCAATCCTGACCTCTGTCACTGCCGGCGTGATCGGTCTGGATGCCGAGGGGCGGATCGAGATGGTCAATGCCGCCGCGACCGAAATGCTGGGATTGACCACCATCTCACCGGGAGAGACGACGCTGGTGGATGCCGTTCCCGAATTCATTCCCCTGATGGACAGGCTGGACGGTGCCGTGGGGTCGATCAGCCAGTCCGAGGTGCGCATTCAGCGTGGCGGTCGCGAAGAGGTGCTGCTGGTGCGGATGTCGACCCGGTCCGGCGTGGATCGCGCACTTGAGGGGTATGTTGTCACCTTTGATGACGTCTCTGATCTGGTCTCGGCGCAGCGCATGGCGGCCTGGGGAGATGTGGCGCGCCGGATCGCTCAGGAGATCAAGAATCCTTTGACACCGATCCAGCTGTCCGCCGAACGGCTGCGCCGCAAGTTTGCGCCGGTCGTGGGCGAGGGGCGGGATCAGCTGGAACAGTATTCGGACGTCATCATCCGCCAGACCGGGGATCTGCGCCGGATCGTTGACGAGTTCTCGAAATTCGCGCGTATGCCCGAACCTGAACGACGCCTGACCGACCTGATGCAGATCATCCGCGATGCGGTGCTGTTGCAGGAAAACGGGCGCCCGGACATCGCGTTCACCAAGGCCATCCCGGAGACCGAGCTGGAAAGCAGCGTGGACGAAAACCTGATCTCTCAAGCGCTGAACAATCTTATCAAGAACGCGCTGGAAGCTATTGATGAAAGGGTGGAAAAGTCCGGGCCGGACCCACATGGAGAGGTCCGCGTGCTGGTGTCGGATGCCGAGGGCGCCGTGTTGATCCAGATCCAGGACAACGGCACCGGCCTGCCGCAACAGCGTGCAAGGCTGTTCGAGCCTTATGTCACGCACAAGGACAAGGGCACCGGACTGGGCCTGTCGATTGTGCGCAAGATCATCGAAGAACACGGAGGGCAGCTTGACCTTCTGGACGCGCCACCATTCACCGAGGATGGCCAGATCGGCGCGGAAGCCAGGATCCTTCTTCCCATTGCCCAAGCAGGGTTGGTAGAAGAGCTGAACGGCATATCAGGCGAAAAACGAGCAAACGTAGCTTGAAAAACAAGACTGAGGCAGAAAAGGAAACGGTAACATGGGCGACATACTGGTAGTCGACGACGAGAAGGATATCCGCGAACTGATCGGGGACATCCTGGAAGACGAGGGGTTCACAACCCGTCTGGCCTGGGACAGCGATAGCGCACTTGGCGAGATCAACAAGGACGCGCCGGACCTGATCATCCTGGACATCTGGCTGAAGGACTCCAAACTGGACGGGATCGACATCCTGAAACATGTCCGTCGCAACAATCCCGACATTCCGGTGGTTATCATTTCCGGCCATGGCAACATCGAGATTGCGGTCGCGGCGGTCAAGCAAGGCGCCTACGACTTTATCGAAAAGCCGTTTAATATAGATCAGTTGATGGTCGTTGTTAAACGGGCGATCGAAACCTCGCGTCTGCGCCGCGAGAACGCCAAGCTGCGCACGCGCGAGACGCAATCCTACACCATGATCGGCAGCTCGGGCGCGTTCCGGTCGCTGAAAGGACAGCTGGAGAAAGTCGCCCGCGGCAACGGGCGGGTGATGCTGACCGGGCCCGCGGGATCGGGTAAGGAGGTGGCCGCGCGGTACATCCATGCCCATTCGGACCGCGCGAGCGCACCGTTTATCACGGTCAATTCCGCCTCGATCGAGCCCGAGCGGATGGAGGACGTGCTGTTTGGCCGGGTCAGCGCCGAACGCGGGCACGAGCCGGGGCTGTTCGAGCAGGCCCATACCGGCATCCTGTTCTTTGATGAAGTGGCGGATATGCCCATCGGCACCCAGTCCAAGATCCTGCGGGTACTGGTCGACCAAAGTTTCCAGCGCCCGGGCTCGTCCGACGTGGTACGGGTCGATGTAAGGGTGCTGTCAGCGACCAACAGGGATCTGAAGGTCGAGATCGAAATGGACCGGTTTCGTGAAGAACTGTTCCATCGCCTGAATGTTGTGCCGATTCAGGTTCCGGGACTGGATGCGCGTCGTGATGACATCCCCGAGCTGGCGGCGCATTTCATCAAGGAACTCAACGAGATCCAGAACCTTCCTCTGCGCGAGCTTTCAGAAGAAGCGTTGGCGCATTTGCAGACGATGACCTGGCCCGGCAACATTCGTCAACTGCGCAATGTGCTGGAACGCTGCCTGATCCTGGGCTCGGACGCGGGCGAGATTCTGGCGGCCGAGTTTCCCAGCGACACGGGCGCCCCGACGGCTGACAACGCAGGATCGCTGATCTCTGCAATCTATGCCGGGATGCCGCTGCGCGAGGCGCGCGAGATGTTCGAACGCGAGTATCTGGTGGCTCAGATCAATCGCTTTGGCGGCAATATCTCGCGGACAGCGAACTTTGTCGGGATGGAGCGGTCGGCCTTGCACCGCAAGCTCAAATCGTTGAACGTCATCACCACCGCACGCGGCGGCGCGCGGATTGCAGACCATGCCGAGGGTGAAGCGCTTCAATGAAGATCATCATCTGCGGGGCGGGCCAGGTCGGTGGCCAGCTCGCCCGGCACCTGTCGGGGGAAAACAACGACGTCACCGTCGTTGATCAGAACCCCGATCTGATCCGCAGGATCACGGATCAGTTGGACGTCGGTGGGATCACCGGGTTCGCGTCGCATCCCGATATTCTGACGCGGGCGGGCGCGCGGGATGCGGACATGATCATTGCCGCAACCCAGTCCGACGAGGTGAACATGGTCACCTGTCAGGTGGCGCATTCGATATTTTCAGTCCCGCGCAAGGTCGCGCGACTGCGGGCCCGGGCCTATCTGGACGCGATCTATTCCGACCTCTATCGGCGCGATCATCTGCCAATCGATGTTGTGATCTCGCCGGAAATGGAGGTCGCCGAGGCTGCACTGAGGCGACTGTCGGCCCCGGCGGCGTTCGATATCGAACGGTTTCTGGATGGCGACGCGCAGCTTGTTGGCCTGTCCATTGCCGCAGACTGCGCGGTCATTAACACACCGCTGCGGCAGCTGTCCGAGTTGTTTTCCACCTTGCGCGCAATCGTTGTCGGGGTGCGGCGCGAAGGTACGCTCTTTGCGCCCGAACCCGAGGATCAGCTTTACGGGGGGGACGAGATCTACGTGTTTGCGGCGACCGAGGATGTCACACGCACCATGGAGATTTTCGGCAAGACCAACCGGCGGACCGAACGCGTCATCCTGATCGGCGGGGGCAATGTCGGACTGGCGGTCGCGCGGCAGCTGGAAGAGATGTCGCGCCGGGTGCGGGTCAAGGTGATCGAGAAGTCGCGGCAGGTGGCCGAGAACGCGGCCGACAGTCTGGAGCGCAGCATCGTCCTGCACGGCGACGGGCTGGACAAGGCCATGCTGGACGAGGCGAACCTGCAACAGGCGGATGCGGTGTTGGCGCTGACCGACGATGACAAGACCAACATGCTGAGTTGTGCACGCGCCAAGGCCGAGGGCTGTCCGCTGGTCATTGCACTGATCAACGACCCGTCGCTGGCATCGCTGATGCAGCCTCTGGGGATTGATGCCTATATCAACCCGCGGGCCACCACGGTCAGTTCCATTCTGCGCCATATCCGACATGGTCGTATTCAGAACGTCTATTCCATCGGCGATGCCGAGGCTGAGGTCATCGAGGCACAGGTCCTGCCGTCCTCGTCCATCTCGGGCAAACTGATCCGCGAGGCGGATTGGCCCGAGGGCGCCCTTGTCGGTGCGATCCGTAAAGGCGACGGAATTGTCGTGCCGACCGGCAACACCCGGATCGAGGACGGAGATGTCCTGACCGTGTTCGCACTGGCCAAGGACGTCGCTGCGGTGGAACGCCTGTTCCAGGTCTCCATAGACTTCTTCTGATCATGCGGCTGAGCATCCGCGATTTTCCCCTGATCGTGATATTGGCGCTGGTCGTTTGCGCCGCGATGATGGTGCCGATGCTGTATGCCGCGACGTTGCGCCAGTGGGATATCGCGCGGGCGTTTTTCTATCACGGCGCGTTCTTTGCGATCCTGGCGACGATCTTCGGCATCGCGATGGCCCATGCACGGTGGAAGGCCACGCAGCAATACCAGCTGGCGATGCTGCTGCTGGCCTATATCGTCCTGCCGGTGCTGATGGCCGCGCCGGTTGAACATCTGGTGCCGTCGATCACATTCGGCCAGGCCTATTTCGAGATGCTGTCGTCGATGACGACGACGGGGGCGACCGTGTTTGACGACGCAAGCGCGATTGCCGATACGCTGCACCTTTGGCGGGCGCTGGTGTCCTGGATGGGCGGCTTTCTGGTTCTTGTGGCTGCGGTTGCGATCCTTGAGCCGATGCAGTTGGGCGGGTTCGAGATCCAGGCGGCGTTTTCGCCCGACACCAGCCGTCAGCGCCGCTCGATCGGCGGTGCGGGTGGCGCGAATGTGCGTCTGATCCACCATGTCGGAGAAATTGCGCCGGTCTATGTCGCGCTGACTGCGGCGCTGGCGATCCTGCTGAACTTTGCGGGCGACCGTTCGCTGGTTGCGGTCTGTCACGCGATGGCGGTGATCTCGACCAGTGCCATCACGCCCCTGAAAGACTTTGCTGAAAGCGATGCGGGCTATATCGGCGAGGCGGTCATCCTGGTGTTCTTTGTCATCGTTCTGACCCGAAAGTCCCAGCGATTGAGCTTGCGCCGCGACAACGTCGGGCGGATCCTGCGCGACCCCGAGCTGCGGATTGCGTTGATCGCAGTCGGCGCGATCAGCGGGCTTTTGTTTCTGCGCCATTTCCTGGCCGCGCTGGAGTTGGACGAGCAGGAAAACCTGGCGGGGGCGGCGCGGGCACTGTGGGGCAGCGTGTTCAATGTTCTGTCCTATCTGTCAACGACCGGGTTCGACAGCCGTGATTGGGCAGTTGCGCGCGATTGGTCGGGGCTGAGCACGCCAGGCACAATCCTGCTGGGGTTGTGTGTGATGGGGGGCGGCATTGCGACGACAGCAGGCGGTGTGAAACTGCTGCGCATGTACGCGCTCTACAAGCATGGCGTGCGAGAGATGCAGCGCCTGATCCATCCCAGTTCGGTTGGCGGTGCGGGCATGACCGCGCGCCGGATCCGCAGGGAAGGTGCCAACATCGCCTGGATCTTTCTGATGCTGTTTCTGACCTCGATCGGTGTCGTGTTGCTGCTGTTGACCGCAATGGGGCGGGACTTCGAGCCATCCCTGTCTTTGGCGATTGCGGCCTTGACCAATACCGGCCCGGCGGCGGTTCTGTTGGACACGGGGTTTTCCTATGCCCAGCTGGACGGATTGGAGCTGATAGTGGTCTCGGCTGCGATGATCGTTGGGCGGCTGGAAATTCTGGTTTTTATCAGCCTGCTGAATCCCGACTATTGGCGCAGGTAGCGGCAAAATGTTGCGCCGCAAAAGAATGATTGATTTGCGCTGGCGTTCTTGTCTACCCTTGCGTGACGCATAGATAGCATTAAACATGGCTGAAAAATCTGGCCGATAAAGAGAACAAAGGCTTACAAGAAAATGGCTGGCGATAAACAGAACCTTCAGGACGCGTTTCTGAACAACGTCCGGAAGGCGAAAGTTCCGGTGACCATATTCCTGGTCAACGGCGTCAAATTGCAGGGCGTGATTACCTGGTTCGACAATTTCTGCGTGCTGCTGCGCCGGGACGGACAGTCTCAGCTGGTCTACAAGCATGCGATCTCGACGATTATGCCGTCGCAACCGATCAGCCTGTACGAGGGCGAGGACCAGGGTTAATTGCGCACCCTCGTCCTTCATCCTGATCTGGATAAAGGCGACACACGGCGATCCCCCGATCTTGCCCTGGCCGAGGCTGTTAGCCTGACGGTGGCGCTTGACGAATTGGAGTTGGTGGGCCAGTTGGTCGTGCCGGTGCCCAAGCCACGGGCGGGCACCCTGTTCGGTCCCGGCAAGGTCGACGAGATCGATGCGCTGTGCAAGGCCCAGGAAGTTGGCCTTGTGGTAATCGACGGGCCGGTGACACCTGTACAGCAACGCAATTTGGAACGTGCCTGGAAGGTGAAGATCCTGGATCGCACCGGCCTGATTCTGGAGATCTTTGGCGATCGGGCGCAGACCCGCGAGGGGGTCTTGCAGGTCGATCTGGCGCATCTGACCTACCAGAGGTCCCGGCTGGTGCGGTCCTGGACCCACCTGGAGC
>CAYWND010000057.1:0-10420 GCA_964459085.1 uncultured Oceanibium sp.
GACATTCTGGCGCCCCTGGATCCCGCGACCACCCTGGTCATCGTGGCCTCCAAGACTTTCACGACGATCGAGACGATGACCAACGCCGCCACGGCCCGTGACTGGATCGCCGCCGTCTCGGGCGACCGCACGGGCGAGCAGTTCGTGGCGCTCAGTTCGGCCAGCGACAAGGCGGCCGAGTTCGGCATCGCGGCTGACCGTGTGTTCGGATTCGAAGATTGGGTCGGCGGACGCTACTCCATGTGGGGCCCTATCGGGCTGAGCCTGATGATCGCCGTCGGGTTCGAGAACTTTGCCGATCTGCTGGCGGGTGGTCATGCTATGGATGCGCACTTTGCCGCCGCGCCGCTGGACAAAAACCTGCCGGTCCTGCTGGCGCTCGTGGGTATATGGCACAACAATATCTGCGGCTATCCCACCCGGGCCGTCCTGCCCTATGATCAACGGCTGCTGCGCCTTCCGGCCTATCTCCAGCAACTGGATATGGAAAGCAACGGCAAGCGCGTGGCGCTGGGCGGGACAGAGTTGTCGCGTGCCTCCGGCCCCATCGTATGGGGCGAACCGGGCACCAACGGGCAGCACGCGTTCTATCAGCTTATCCACCAGGGCACTGGTGTGGTGCCCTGCGAGTTTCTGGTGGCGGCCCAGGGGCACGAACCCGCGCTGGCCCATCAGCACGACCTGCTGGTCGCAAACTGCCTGGCCCAGTCCGAGGCGTTGATGATCGGGCGCTTGCAGGCCGATACCCCGCACCGTGTGTTCCCGGGCAACCGCCCATCCACCACGCTGATGTACCGCCGCCTGACGCCCGATACGCTGGGCCGGATCATCGCGCTCTATGAACACCGGGTGTTTGTCGAAGGGGTGATCTGGGGCATCAACTCGTTCGACCAGTGGGGGGTGGAATTGGGCAAGGAACTGGCCACCGCGATGCTGCCGCTGGTCCAGGGGCGCGCGGACATTACCAACAAGGATGGGTCGACCTCGGCCCTTGTGGCCAGGCTGCACGATCTGCGGAAATAGGCCCTAGCGATCCACAAGCGGGGCCAGCGCGGCCATCAACGCGGCGGCGTTCCTGTCCCATTTATCCGCGATGGGCGGCGCGGCAGCGGCTAGCATTGCCAGCCGGGCAGGGTCAGCGACCAGCGCTTTCAGGTGGTCCCGAATTTCAGCAACCGGATCCCCGTCCCGTGGGATCAGAATCCCGTTGGCCTCGTGCTCCAGCACGTCTGACACCGCCCCCACATCGGTTGCAATCGGTACCACCCCTGCCCGAAATGCCTCGAGCACCGTAAGGGGCAGACCCTCGTCCCGAGAGGGCAGGATCAGAATGTCGATGCGCGCAAAGGCGGCTGTCAGCTCGTCCGGGCTAGTGGCCGGAGGGTGCAGGGTGATCCCATCGGCTGGATCAGGCAAGGTTGACTGCCCCAGAACCGCCCCGCCGGTCATCGAAAACTCTATCGGCAAGTCGCGACATCGCCGGGCAAGCGCGATGAACCGGTCCGCGCCCTTCTGCCGATCAAAGCGGCCGATGAACCCGACCCGCAGCGGCACTCCCGGCTTGCGGTCCCCATTCGGCGCGACACCAATCCCGGCGGTTTGTGGAAATCCCGGACCGTTCGGCAACGCCAGGATCTTGGTTCTAGGCACGCCCATCGCGGCCAGCCAGGTCGCCAGCCGGTCCGAACATGTCAGGATCAGATCGTAACCGCCCTCGTGCCCCAATGCGAGGTACGGGGACCCATAAGGCAACCCATAGGGGCTGGTCTCGACCAGGTGCTCCCAGGCCAGCGTCACGATACCCTGTGCCCGAAGCGCCGCCAATCCCTGCCCCAGAACTGGCCAGCCGGTGGAAACGACGGCATCCATGGCCACAAGGGGCGAGATCATTCGGCTCAGGTCATCCGCATCCAGGGCCTCTGCCATCGCCGTGCCCATGAACCGCGGGCCATCCCAGTTCGGAATGTCTGGCGAGGGCAGAACATGCACCGCCTCGAACGGTGCAAGCATCCAGTCGTCCGCACGCAGCTTGCCATCGCCATAGACGAACAGGAACGGCCGCGCGCCCAGCGCGGACAGGGCCGAGGCAAGACGTGAGACGCACTTCTCCACCCCGCCGAAATGAAACAGCGGGACGACGAACCCGATCCTTGGACTCGATGCTGAACGTTGCACCGGCAAGGGTTGCCCACCCAGGGACGCGGCCTCGATGATCGCCTCCTGATCGCCCGGGCCCTTCAGTTGGGGTGCCTGACGCCAGGGCGCGCGGGGATCGGGCATGGGGTCAGCCATGTGCCGGATCCGATCAACCAGGGCGGACAGGCCATCGCGCGGAGCTGGACCGAGCCGCTGTAGATCTTCTGCCAGCGCCATCCTGACGGACGTGGCCGAGGCCCGTTCAAGCGGCGTGGTCGGGCTGCCGCGATCCCCTTCGGCCACGCCTGATCTGGGCTTGGGCCAGACCAGCCCGCGAAATGTTGCCTCTCGCACAAGGATAATATCCGCGTCTGCGATGCGCGTCCGCTCTTCTTCGCGGTCAGCCTTACGAAAGGCATGTTCGGCCCGCGTCTCGGCAGCACTGAGTGCCGCGCCATAGTTGGGCGGATGAACTGGGCGCTTGGCCTTGTCGCGGGTGCTGACCTCGATCCAGCCAGGCGGACCCTGGTCCAGGCGCAGGGTCGCCAGGTCTGCCTGACCGGAACCAGTTTGCAGGTGCCAGAAGGCCGATGCCAGAACGCGGTGCCGCGACAGGGCCTCGACCACACCAGGCCGAACAATCGCAACAAATCCCACGCGTGGTGTCTGGTCGGGGCGAACATGCGCGCGCAGCATCTGTTGCGAGACGTCTTCGATATCCGTGTCCACCGGGGTGCCGGTTGCGTGGGGCAGATAGACACAGCGTTGCAGATCAGCCTCGATCAAGGCGATGCGCGGCCATTCCCGGGCCGCCATCTGGGCAACAGTGTCGCGACGATAAAGCCAATCGTGTTTCGACCGCAACCGCGTGCGCAACACCGTGTCTAGTTCGTGCGACGTGGCCAACATGCTGACGGGTCGCTTTCGATACCGGAAAAAGCTTGCGCGCAGCGGCTCGCCACGAAACCCGGCCTCTGCCGCGGACAGGAAGAAGTCCCAATCCTCGTAGCCGTCCCGGAAGCCCTCGTCAAAGCGAACCCCCGCGTCGTAAACGCGCCTGCGCACCAGCGACCCCGCCTCGCAGATATTCGAGGCCGAAAGGGTCGCGACCGAAAACGGCCCGCCCGCGTGCGCCTGCTGGTCCAGCCCGAACATATCGAAATTGGGATAGAACCAATCGGCATCGCTGCCCGAAAGTGCTGCCGACCACACCCGATCCGCGCCCGCGTCCAGCCGGTTGTCCGCGTCGAGATAAAAGACCGCTTCAAGCGCGGGATAGGTTTCATAGAGGAACCGAGTGGCCGTGTTCCGCGCCGCCGAAAGGCCACGATTGGGTTGCTCGACCACGTGGAACCGGTCGGGTGTCTCGGAACGCCAGCCGTGCAACGCGCGGCGGGTTTCGGGGTCTGGACATCCGTCATTGACCGCAACGATGACTGCGTTTTGCTGCAAGGCTGAATGGATCGCCTCGGACACCAGCCCACTGTGCCCGTATACGGGAATGGCGATGCCAATCGTGGGGCTCATGCACGGCCTGTTGCGCGAAAACCCCGAAACTGAGCTGCGCCGCCACTGTTGTACGGCGCATTTGGCATGGCGGTTGCCAACAGGATGTCCACCAGTCCGGAAATGGGATCTTTGGGCCGGACGTGAACCTCGGCCCAGCCCCCCGGCATGACCGACATCCATTCGCCCAGCAACTTCATCGCGCCAGCTGCTGTCGTGATCGTTCCAGGTTCCGCGACGCCGATTGCAAAGCTGACAGGAAACGAGTCTGTTCGCGCGTGGTGCACGATCCCGGTCAGATGGTCGAGGCGTTCGCACCGCAGCCCGCCCAGCACCGCGACCGAGGGGCGCGTGATCGAGGGGCGCATCACGATAGCGGGCGGATCCCCCTCTTTGCGGATGCGTACCGGATCGGGGGTGCGCCGCAACGCCCGGGGCAGACGGCCCGCGATCCAGGGCAGGGGCGTCACGTCACCCAAATCAGTCGGCAGTATCAGCCGGGACACACCATCCGCTGGCAGATCGCTGCGTGGCTCATTGAGCGCGGGAAGGCGTAGGCCAGGAAGGCCGCGATAGACCCGCAGTGCCGCCGGGGCACCATGGCCGGTCAGATGGACATCCTGAAACAGTCCCGGATCGGCCAGCGACAGCTTCAGCGTGGCCTCGCGTGAAACAAGTTCAAGCGACAGATCCCTGGGCGGCCCGTCCAGACCGGCGTCCAGTTGGAACCTGAACCATCCGGACTGCCCAGAGACCACAGGCTGTTCGGCCACACCCAGCTGCTGTCCCCCGGGATCCGTGAGGCGCATCTGGATCCGGCCGCCAACCGCGCACTCGGCAACATGCACCTCGACTGCCATCACACCCCGAGAAGGCACCGGAACCGGCTGAACCACTGGTGTGTCGCCAAGCTCGGCGCAGCCTTCTGTCGGGGCCCAGTCCAGAAGGCAACTGAACTGGGGCACCAACGCATCGTGCAGAAACGCCTCGGTCGCCGTCAGATTGTCCTGCACGCGTTCGGCGTGCAAACGCAGCTCGGTCACGTCCTGGCGCGCGGCCTGCTCGGATTGGGAAAGGTCTTTCTGGATTTGGGCCAGGACATCGATCACCACACGCAGCACGGTTTCGGTGTCTGCGGTGTCTTCGACGATGCGTATAGGAACTGCCAAGGCCTGCAACAACTTGTGAACCGCCGTGTCTGCGTGCAACCGGGCCTGATCCGCGGCCGACAGGACAAGTCCGCCTATGTAGAGATCCGGCAGCGTGGCGGTTTCGGACCCATCATCGCCCTGCCGACGCACCATCCGTGACATCAGATCGTCGAAACCAACCACAGCGCAATCCACCGCGCCCAGCGCGTCCAGATACTGCGTGCTGACGATCAGGGTCGGGCCGGGACGGCTGGGGTCGGATATGGTCATCGCAGCGCAAGCGTAGCAGCGGGTTTGGGTCTATGCCATCAATTGCTGGACGGCCTCGCGCACCTGGCTGACCAAAGCCTCGGTGTCGACCGAGACCAGCTGCCCGTCGCGCACACGCTCGACCCCATCAACGATCAGCGTCCGCACCCGGGGTGGACCGCACAGAACCAGCGCCGCGACGGGATCCCAGGCGCCTGCCAATTGCAGATCGTTCATGGTCCAGATCGCGATATCCGCACGCTTTCCCACCTCGATCGATCCGCAATCCTCGCGGCCCAGCGCCTCGGCCCCGCCCCGGGTGGCGATGCGCAGCGCCTGGCGCGCGCTCAAGGCGTCCGCGCCGTTGGCCACGCGCTGCATCAGCATGGCCTCGCGGGCCTCGGCCAACATATGGCCGCTGTCGTTCGATGCCGATCCGTCAACGCCCAAACCCACACGCACGCCTGCATCCAGCATGGCGCGCACCGGCGCGATCCCTGACCCCAGTCGGCAATTCGAGCAGGGGCAGTGGGCTACGGCGGTTCCGCTGCGGGCAAACAGGTCGATCTCGGACGCATCCAACTTGACGCAATGCGCGTGCCAGACATCGTCGCCGGTCCAACCCAGATCCTGGGCGTAGACCCCGGGTCGGCACCCGAAGGTGTCCAGCGAATAGGCCACATCTTCGTCATTCTCGGCCAGGTGCGTATGCAGTCTGACCCCCTTGTCACGGGCAAGGTTGGCGGTATCGCGCATCAACTCGCGGCTGACCGAGAACGGCGAGCACGGGGCCAGACCGATCCGCAGCATCGCACCGGGATCAGGGTCATGATAGCGATCGATCAGGCGGATGCTGTCTTCGAGGATCGCCCGCTCGTCCTCGACCAGCGCATCGGGTGGCAGACCGCCAGCACTCTCGCCGATGCTCATGGACCCGCGCGTGGCGTGAAACCTCAACCCCACCTCGCGTGCCGCATCAATGGAATCGTCCAGCCGCGCCCCGTTTGGGAGCAGATAGAGGTGATCGGAACTCTGAGTGCATCCCGACAGTGCAAGCTCGGACAGCGCCAGTTTCGTGGCGATCCGGATGTCATCGGGTCCCATCCGCGCCCAAATCGGATAAAGCCGCTGCAACCACCCGAACAACAGCGCATCCTGCCCGCCAGGCACCGTGCGGGTCAGCGACTGAAACATATGGTGGTGCGTGTTCACCAGCCCCGGCGTTACTACGCAGTCGCTGGCATCGATGATCTGCGTGCCCTCGGGCCAGCGTTCCGGGTCGAGGCCTGCAATCCCGCCGTCCCGGACCAAAATGTCGGTGCCTTCAAGCTCGCGATCCGCGTCATCCATGGTGACAACTATCGCGGGATTGCGGATCAAGAGTGGGCGGTGCTGGGTCACTTTCCCGACTTTCCCCTTTCCAGCATGTGCCGCACGATCGGCGCCCCCACGATCACCGTGGATATTCGCACCAGATGCAGCGTAACGACATAGGCCAAATCGGCCCCAACAAGGATCGCCAGCAAGGCCATTTCCGCCTGACCACCCGGCGCAAACGCCAAGAGCGCGTCCAAAGGCGGCGCAAGGCCGCCCAGAATGACGATCTCGGCAAAGACGAACGAGATGGCTGCCAGGATCAGGCAATACCCCAGCCCTGCGCTGACATCGATCCGCAGCTCGCGCATGGTGATGCCGGTGTACTTCACCCCGACGGATATGCCGATAAAGAACTGTGCCGCAATGATCGCCTCGGCAGGGGGTCGGCTGTGTATCATACCGGTCAGGGACAGCGCGGCCGACGCGATCAGCGGGCCCAGGATGGACGCTCCGAACAGGCCGACCTTTCTGGCAAGATACCAACCACCCAGGGCCGCGAGACACATCAGCAGCAGCTCGCTTGCCGGCAGCTCGGCAGCCGGGGCGCCCGGCGGGTTGTCCAGCCCGATATCCCGTGTCCAGGCCAGCAGGAATGGTATCGTGGTCACGATCACCAACACGCGCGTTGCATGGATCAGGGACAGGGCGCGCACATCCGCTCCGGCCTCTTCCCCAAACACCAGCATATCCTGCAATCCGCCCGGCATCGCCGCGTAGTAGGAGGTCGCATGGTCAAATCCACACATTTTGCGAAAGAAAGGGTACCCCAGCGCGCCGACCGCGATCACAAATACCGGCACCAAGGCGACGGACAGCGCCATATCCGGCAGCCGTCCGACCACGTCAGGTGTAATGGACGACCCGACCGCCACCCCCAGGATGGTCCGCATGCTGGTCCCCAGCAGCCCAGGACCGGCCATTCGCACCCCCGACAAAGCGGCGACAAGACACGCAAACAGAGGACCCAACAAAAACGGCAACGGTAGACCGGCGCTGACAAATGCGGCCACGCCTACCAATCCAACCGCGAATGTCGTGACCCGTCCCCGCATCAGGGGCCGCAGATTGGGCGGACTGCAGGGGCGCGTACGAAACCAATCGCTGCAAAGCCTGGAAAGACCGCCGGGAACGCGCCCGAGATCGACCCCCTCGCCCGAGCAACAGGTATCGGGCTATTTCGTTGGTGAAATCGGTCGGGCAACCCGGCAAATCTCATGGCGCAATGTGCACGGTTTTGTTCCTTTTGATCGGGCCTGGCGTCGGGTTATCCAGTACCCCGGCTGACCTTGCACATTGACCGCAGCAGATGCGGCACACGTCCTGCAAGTCGTAGCACCGGCCCAAGCCCACGGGCAAGTCAGCCGACAGCAACCGCTGGCCGTCGGTCGGGCGTCGCCCCTCAGGCCGAAGACATCCAGGTCAGGCCGCCAAGCAGAAGCGCAGCGGATATCGCACAGGCTGCGGTCCGAACGGTGTTCCAATATGTCCAACGTGGAAGATAGGTCCCGTGCCAGTAGTCCAACGTCGCATCCGAAGACAGCTCCATTCCTGCAAGCGCATTGTTCAACGGGACGTTAAAGACGACTGTCACACCAAAACAGCCGACCAGATAGACGAGTCCGGCCAACAGGATCATCGTGCTGGCCGGACCGCTCAATCCGAATACCGCATAGGCGACAAGGGCCAGCGACACCGCCGCCATCCCAAGGAACAACGCCATGAAAACCCAGCGGAACACTTCGCGGTTGATGGCCTGCATCGCCTCTGCACCGCCCACCCCGCGGGTCATCGCAAGCGACCGCATGATGAAGTCCGAGAACGCCAGGAAGACGCCACCAACGAACGCGTAGGCTAGCACTGCGAATTGCAGAAGCAGTACAATCAAAACAGACATTTTCTCATCCTTTACCAGGCGGGAGTCAGAAACGTGAACCTTCCAGAGGCTTTGTCTCAGGCCGCTTTCGACCAGGCGCCAGCTTTGGCAGCAGATGCGGCGTAGTCGCGGAAATCACGCGGTGGGCGCCCAAGCGCACGCTGGACGCCGTCAGCGACATGGGCGTTGCGACCATCCAACGTCTCGCGCGCGATGGCTGTAAAGACATCGGCGACAAACTCGCCACCTGCAGCCGCAACATTCGCGTGAAAGTCCTCGAACTCGATCGGAACATGCTTGACCGGACGGCCGATTGCTGAGGATAGCTCTTCTGCCATATCGGCAAAGGTCATCAGACGCGGCCCCGTCACCTCGTAGAGTTCGCCCAAATGACCATCTTCGGTCAGCACTTTGACAACCACATCAGCAATATCGTCGATATCGATGATCGGTTCTCGGATCATTCCGCCTGGCATGGGCAGAACACCGTCCAGCACCGGATCGCGCAGATACCCTTCAGAAAAATTTTGTGCAAACCAAGCTGCACGCACGAGTGTGTAGTCGATCCCCGAGGCGCGGACGGCCTCTTCGCCCAGCCGGGCGTGGTGCTCGCCTCGACCAGACAGAAGAACCAAGTGTTTCAGGCCGGTCTCTTTGGCGACCTTGCACAACGCCGCGACCTTCTCGACCGCGCCTGGAAAGGCCAGATCCGGAAAGTAGGTCACATAGGCCTTGGATACGCCGTCGAGCGCCGGTGCCCAGGTCTCTGGCGCCTCCCAATCAAACGGGATCGGTGCGCGGCGCGTCCCGTGCCGAACGGGCAGGCCCATGGCCTCCAGACGGGCTGCAACACGTGACCCGGTCTTGCCGGTGGATCCGATTACAAGGATTGGATGATCGGTCATGATGGATACTCCTTGGTTCGAGTTGATAGCCAAGGGATAAAGACCAAAGAGGCCGTCGGTATTGACCGGCTACGCCAGTTTTTTGACCGAAATTGCCAGTTTCCAGCTAGGCGCCGGCTTGCCCCTTTCTAAAGCTTGCGGGGGTGACGCCGGCCCAGCGTTTGAAAGCTCTCGTAAACGAGCTTTGCTCGGAAAATCCGGTTAGAAAAGCAACTTCGGCCAACGAGTTTTGCTCGTCAACCAGCAGGCTTTCTGCCAGCTCGTGCCTTGCCCTGTCCGCCAGTACCTGGAAACTCACCCCACGCTCGGACAAGCGCCGAGAGAATGACCGGGCACTCATACCCAAGTAGCCTGCGATCTCGGACATGTGTGGCGTACCCTCACTCAACACCCGACAGATCGCATCTTTCGTGCGAGTTTCGATCGTTTCCTTGGGTGCTAGCTCGGCCACGGCAGCGTCAAGCTGCGCATCGAGATATGCTGACATGGCGTTGTCACCGAGAATGTTTGGGACAGACAAAACTTCTGGTCCAAACTCCATTCCTGTTCTCTCTTCACCGAATGAAACCGGACAGCCAAAGAATGTTTCCAGAAGATCAATTCGCTCGGGCGGGTTGTGTTGAAACTGAACCAACCTTGGCGAAATATCTGCACCGGCAATAGTTCTCATAATCATCAAAATGGCGCCAAGACCGCCTTCCCGCGTAATGACAACCGCATGGTTTACGGGAACAAGCATGCGCTGCTCGAGGAACACGGATTTCTCGGACGTGGACAAGCGGTACTGAAGGGTCTCGGCAAGTATCTGAAAATACCGCTCAAGCCGTCGCAGTGTTCCACCAAGCGTGGTTGCTGACTTGCATGCCAGTCCAAGAACGCCAAGCTCGTCTATGTCCAGTGTCTCGGCATGCCGGACCGCCAGTGCCGCGCGATCCGGGCACCTGTCGAGGATCCATAGAAGCAACTCGTAATAGTTCGGAGCCGTGATCATGTCGCCATTCGTTGCAATCCGATAGACGCTCTTGCCGTTGAACAGCAAGGCTCCGTCTTCTCGCAACTCGTATCCCGCTGCGCGGGCTACGTTCCAAGCGAACACTCCCGCCACTGAAACCATACGAGAGAATATAGACCGATTATTACGTTGGGATACCCCGGTGGCGACCGTGCCCATGCACATCACGACCTGTACAAACACACCGACCCGACAAGATGAGGACTTTGAG
>CAYWND010000058.1:0-7537 GCA_964459085.1 uncultured Oceanibium sp.
GTTTGGGTGTGCCGAAAGAGAACATCGGAAACGAGCCGCCAAAGACGCTTCATATGGGCGAGATCCGCTATGACATGACCCGTGGCGAGATGTGGCGCGGGCAGGACATGATCCGCCTGACCGCGACCGAAAGCGCGCTGATGCGGATCTTTTCCGCCAAGCCCAACGAACCGATCAGCCGGGGCCAGTTGGTCGCTGATCTAGGTCGCGATGACGGGCAGGCACAAGAGCGCGCCGTGGACGTCCAGATCACGCGCCTGCGCCGCAAGATCGAGGCGGATCCCAAAATGCCCCGCTATCTGCAGACCGTGCGCGGCGCGGGCTATATGCTGGCGCCGGACTGACGCGGAAATGCCGATCAATCCGGATATTGCCGCCACTCGCATCGGCGACCCGGTTCCGGGTCTGGTGTCCGTTGCGACGCGCCAGCTGGGCGGCATGACGGTCTTTGATCGGGAAACGATTCCGTTGGATGGCAGGGTCTATCGCTGCGACGGGCAGGTTGTATATTCCGGTGGAACTGCGGTTCGGGCGAAGTTCACGCTCGACACATCCTGCCACCCGGTTCTGGCGCAAAGGGTACTGTGCCACCTGGACGGGATCTGGTTCGACTATGACGAATCGACACTGTTGCAACGGCTGGGACTTGGCCCGGATGCGGCGGACTCGGCCGTTTGCATCCCTGACAGGGGCACTGAATCTGTAACGGACCATTTTCAGATTGCTCCCGACGCGAGCGCGCGCGTTCCGATAACACCCCTAAAATCAATCGGTTAAGAAACTCCCCATCCACAGACAGGCAGAGTGTGGCCATATAGTAAGATTGCGCACTTGTTTAGTACGATCCCGTACTATATGACTGCCGCATCGCAACTCAAAGTGGATCCGCCCAATGAGCCTCTCCAGACGCAAAACTCTCCTTCTGCTTGGTGGCGGTGCCGTGGCCGCTGCCGTTTCGGGTACCGCAGCATTCGTTGGCACCCGCACCCCGACCCAGGCACTGATGCCCTGGGATGCCGCCGGTGGATACGATGATCCACGCAAATTCGCGCTGTCCTATGCTCTGCTTGCCCCCAACCCCCACAATCGCCAGCCCTGGGTCGCCGAACTTGTCGACGATGACGGCATCAGGCTGTTCCGTGACCCGGACAAAAACCTGCCCGCGACCGACCCCTTCGACCGACAACTGACCATCGGCATGGGGTGTTTTCTGGAACTCCTGTCTCAGGCCGCGTCCGAGCGCGGATTGACCGCCGACATCACGTTGTTCCCCGAAGGCGACGGCGACTGGAAGCCCGTGGCGGATATCCGCATGGTGTCCGGGGCCAATCCCGACCCCTTGTTCACCCATGTACACCTGCGGCGGTCCTGCAAGGAACCGTTCGACATGGCCCAGCCTGTCGCCGACGCACAGATCACCGCCCTGGGCCAACGCATAAATGGGCCAGTGGTCTTCGAAGGTACCACTGCGGGCGCGCGGGTCGACACCCTTCGCACCATTGCTAAGGATGCCTGGACGATCGAGGCCATGACCCCGGCGACCTGGGGTGAGAGCGTCGATCTGCTGAGGATCGGAAAGCCCGAGATCGAGGCCAATCCGGACGGGATTGACCTGGGCTCGCCACTGCTCGAGGTGTTGCGTCGGACCGGCATGCTCGGCCGAGAGGCGCTGATGGACACCTCATCCGGCGGGTTTACATCGACGATGGACCGCTACATGGCCACTTTTAACGCAACGCCCGCGTTCGTCTGGCTGAAAACGGCTGGCAACAGCCGGGCTGACCAGATCGCGGCGGGCCGCGCATGGGTGCGACTGAACCTGGCGACCACGGCAGACGGTCTGTCGCTGCATCCTGTCAGCCAGGCCTTGCAGGAATTTGACGAGATGTCGGATCCCTATGCCAGGATCCATGCCGAACTTGCCAAGCCTGGCGAAACCGTCCAGATGTTGGGGCGGCTGGGATACGGACCGATCATCCCCAAGACCCCGCGATGGCCGCTGGAGGCAAAGCTGCAAAATGGGTGATGGCCCCATAGAAGATGTCGAGATGGCAGAGGGGGCGCCCACGTCGGGCGGCCCCTATTTCCGCTTGTTCAACGAAATTGGCATCATCTCGCAACTTGGCCGGACCCTGTTCGAACATCGGATGCCTGGTGGCATGACGACGCCCCAGTTTTCAGTTCTCAATCATCTTGTCCGCCTGGGCGATGGCTGGACACCACTTCGGATCGCCAATGCCTTTCAGGTGCCCAAAACTTCGATGACCCACACGCTGGCGGTCCTTGAATCCCAGGGATTTATCGAGTTGCGCCCAAACCCGGAAGATGGCCGATCCAAACTGGTCTTTATCACCACCAAGGGCCGTGACATGCGCGATCGGGCGATCGCCAGCCTGGATGCTGACCTGACCCATATGCAAAACGTTATTGCCCCGGAAAAGATCGACGATTTGCTGCCGATACTGGCCGAGATCCGGTCGTATCTGGACCGCAACCGCCCGCAATAAAGCGGCTTTCAGCTCACTCTCGAATTTCTCCGTCTGCCAGGCCCCAAAGTGCTGCGCGGCGGACCCAGCCCCGACGCCGCTCGGCCGTGATCCGGCACCAGTCAGGGCCACAGTTCCCCAGTTGCGCGATGACGCCAGGCTCGGCCCGCGCCACCAGCGGAGCATCGGGATCCGGGCGTTGGAACAGGGCGGCCGTATCGCCGGTGACGATCACATAGCGCGCGCCCGACAGCAGCGAATAGTGCACCCAGCCGCCCGCGCCTTCCATATCGCGAACCCGGCGCCAGTTGCCGTGCTCGGCCGTAACCTCGACGGGCAAATGCCGACGCTGAAACACCCAATCGATCCGGTGATTCAACGACGGACCGCGCCGGACATTGGCCTCGGCCACCTTGATAGAGACATAGCGTGGGATGGGCAGATTTGTAACCGCGCCCCGGACCGGTTCGGCCGCGGGCACGGCACCGGCACACATAATCAACGCAAGGGCTGTTAGACCGCTTCTGAACATTGCCTGATCTGACCTCTCGCCGGGGGTTTTTCGTCGGCGTCCCCCGTGCAATATTGCGCAACAGACTAGACCAGCCCCCTGCGAAGAGGAACCGCGCGCCCATGCCCGGGAAGAATTTGAAAGTCATTGTGACCAGAAAGCTACCCGAGCCGGTCGAAACCCGCCTGGGAGAGTTGTTCGACGTAGAGCTCAATGACACCGACGCCCCCTTCTCGCGCGAGGCCATGGCTGATGCGCTGGGCCGCGCAGACGTGCTGGTGTCGACGATCACCGACAAGATAGACGCGGCCCTTCTGGCACAGGCCGGAGAGCGGCTGAAGCTGATCGCGAACTACGGCGCGGGTTTCGATCACATCGACGTCCAGACCGCCCTTTCGCGCGCGATCATCGTTTCGAACACGCCAGGCGTCCTGACTGACGACACGGCGGACATGGCCATGGCGCTGATCCTGGCGGTTCCGAGACGCCTGAAAGAGGGGGCGGCGCTGATGCAGTCTGGCGAATGGCGCGGCTGGTCGCCAACCGCCCTGATGGGCCATCGGATCGGTGGCAAGCGCCTAGGCATACTGGGCATGGGACGGATCGGGCAGGCCGTTGCGCGACGGGCGCGGGCCTTTGGGCTTCAGGTTCACTATCATAACCGCAGGCGGCTGCACCCCGATATCGAGGCCGAACTGGAAACAACATGGTGGGAAAGCCTGGACCAGATGCTGGCGCGGGTGGATATCCTGTCGGTCAACGCGCCGCACACGCCATCGACGTTCCACCTGCTCAGCGCGCGGCGGCTGAAGTTGATGAAGCCGACGGCGTACATCGTCAACACGTCCCGCGGCGAGGTAATCGACGAAAATGCCCTGACGCGGATGTTGCGATCGGGGGACCTCGCGGGCGCGGGCTTGGACGTCTACGAGCATGGCCACAACGTCAATCCACGGCTGGCCGAGTTGCCCAACGTCATGCTTCTGCCCCACATGGGATCTGCCACCGAAGAGGGTCGGCTGGAGATGGGCGAGAAGGTCATCATCAACATCAAGACCTTCGCCGACGGGCACCGCCCGCCAGACCAGGTCGTACCAGCGATGCTTTAGGATCTGGGGTCTGCGGGTCTGCGACTGCAGGAGCAGAAGGTTCGCCGCTACCGGCAGTCAGCACTTTTCACCGCAAACCGGGCAGCCTGCACGCCGCGTCAGCGCAATCTTCCGCGACTCGCCCCATAG
Source organism: uncultured Oceanibium sp. (assembly GCA_964459085.1). Classification (GTDB taxonomy): domain Bacteria; phylum Pseudomonadota; class Alphaproteobacteria; order Rhodobacterales; family Rhodobacteraceae; genus Halovulum. Next base: position 4,236 of record CAYWND010000058.1, read on the forward strand.
GCCATCCCAGATCAACATCTCGCCACGCAACGGCCGCCCGGCCTGGGTGATCAGCTTGATTGCCTCGCCCGCCATCATGGCCCCGACCACGCCCGCCAACGCCCCCATCACACCGGCCTCGGCACAACTGGGCGCCTGGCCCGGCGCGGGGGGATCGGGGAAAATGCACGCGTAGCAAGGACCTTCGGTTGCGGGATCGAACACCGTCACCTGCCCTTCCCACTGAGCCAGTGCGCCCGAGATCAGCGGAACCTGTGCGGCCACCGCAGCGGCATTGACCAGACTGCGCGTGGCGAAGGTGTCTGACCCGTCGAGGATAAAATCCACATTCGACAGCAGGCCTTCCGCGTTTTGGTCCGACAGGCGCTCTTGAACCGTCTCGACCGTAACGTGCGGGTTTATCCGCCCAAGGGCGTCAGCCGCGCTTTCGACTTTGGGGCGGTCCAGATCGGGGGTTCCGTGGATCACCTGCCGTTGCAGGTTGGACAGGCTGACGGTGTCGTCGTCGATCACTCGGATCGTTCCCACACCCGCTGCGGCAAGATACATCAAAGCGGGCGCGCCCAACCCGCCTGCCCCAACTACGGCAACCCGCGCTTCTTTCAAGCGGCGCTGGCCGGTGCCACCGACCTCGCGCAGAACGATGTGTCGGGCATAGCGATCCAGCTCGTCCGGGGCGAAACTCACGTCAGGCTCCTTTCGAGGGTCCGCCGCAAATTGGCCAGCCGCGCGGTTTCGGTATAGCCCAGATGGGTCATGAACGCGGCCTCGGCCCCGGGCTGGCAATCTACAAATGCCTGGCGTGCACCCTGCCGCCGCGCCTCATCTTCGAGGGTTTGAACGATCCCGCGCCCCAGGCCGCGCGACCGGGCCGGTCGGTCCACCCAGATGCCGCCCAGTTGCGCCATGTCGTTGTGGATCCGGGCATGACCAGCCGCGACGATCTGGCCGTCGTTGTCACGAAAGGCGACCGAGAACCGATCTGGGCTGGGGTCCCCTTCGCCAGCAGCGCCCGCGCGCGCGGCGATCTCGGCCACAAGCTGCACGTCATCGTCAATGCGCACGAAACCCGTTTTGATGGGTGCCGCGTCAGTGTCCGTCCCGGCGCGGCGGCGAAGACGCCTCAGCAGCGAGCGATAGAACAACACCGGCACGGCCAGCGCGCCAAGCACGACAAGACCTTGAACAGACCCGGCGACGCTTTGGCGGAACGGCGCGTCCGGCGGCAGAACCACCAGGGCCGCAAGCATTACCAGCACAGTCGCCAGCGCAATCGCCTGACCCGCCCAGCGCGGTGCATCCAACACGCGGGCAAATCCCCAGGCCAATCCGGCGAGTGCCAGCAATCCGATCACACCACCGGGCATGGCCCTATCCCCCGGTCGATCCAAAGCCGCCGCTGCCGCGGTCGGTCTGGGATAGCGTTTTGGTTTCTGCCCAGTCCAGCCGGGCCACCGGCGCCAACACTGCCTGCGCGATCCGCGCGCCATGGGCAACGACAAACAGTATATCCGAAGTGTTCCACAGGATCACACCGATCTCACCCCGATAGTCCGCATCTATTGTTCCGGGCGCGTTCAGCAGCGTGATGCCGTGACGCAGCGCCAGCCCGGACCGGGGCCGAACCTGCAACTCGTAGCCCTCGGGCAGTGCGATGGATAATCCTGTGGGCACCAGGACGTGGTCGCGCGGCCCAAGTGACAGGCCGTCGGCGCGCAGGCTCGGCGCAAGATTCGCGCGCAGGTCCAGCCCGGCTGCCTGCGCGGTTTCGTATGTCGGAAGCGGGACGTCGGGATCGCTGCCGTCCACGCGGGAAACCTGGACCGGGATCACGCCAATGCCTCGGCAATACGGGTGGCCAGTTTGCGCGCAACCTCGGCCTTGCTCATGCGGGGCCAAGCCTCGGCCCCGTCTGCCGAGATCAGCACGACCGCATTCTCGGACCCGCCCATGATCCCGGTTTCAGGGCTGACATCGTTGGCCAGGATCCAGTCGCACCCCTTGCGCGCCAGTTTCCCAGCGGCGTGATCCTGAACATCCTGGGTCTCGGCGGCAAAGCCGACGACCAAATCCGGGCGCTTGTCGGGATGCGTGGCGATGGCCTTCAGGATGTCGGGGTTTTCGACGAATGACAGCGTGGGCACCGCGCCCGATCCGTCCTTCTTGATCTTATTTTCGCTAGCTTCGGCCACGCGCCAATCGGCGACGGCGGCGGCGCAGATCGCCACATCCGCCGGCAGCGCATCCTCGGCAGCCCTGGCCATGTCGCGGGCGGTCTCGACCTCGATCACGCTCACGCCATCGGGCCGGGGATGGGTGGCTGGGCCAGTGACGAACGTGACGTCGGCGCCCAGCCCCACCAGGGCCCTTGCGATCTCGGTCCCTTGCGCGCCCGAGGATCTGTTAGCAATGTAGCGGACCGGATCAATCGGCTCGTGCGTCGGGCCCGAGGTGACAAGCACGTGGCGCCCGGCCAGCGGCCCCGAGGCCAGTGCCGTCTGCACAGCCGCGACAATTTCCAGCGGTTCGGCCATACGGCCGGGTCCATACTCGCCGCAGGCCATGTCGCCTTCGTTCGGGCCGCACACCGCGATCCCGTCCTGTTTCAAAACGGCAAGATTGCGCTGCGTGGCCGCATGCGTCCACATGCGCACGTTCATGGCCGGCGCGATCAGAACCGGCGTGTCTGTTGCCAGCAATAATGTCGAAGCAAGGTCGTTCGCATGACCTCCCGCCATCTTGGCCATCAAATCCGCCGTCGCGGGTGCCACGACAATCAGGTCCGAGGCGCGCGACAGCTCGATATGCCCCATCTCGGCCTCGTCTGTCAGGTCGAAAAGGTCGCCAAAGGCCTTGCGCCCGGCCAGGGCCGACACGCTGAGCGGGGTCACGAATTCCTCGGCGGCGCGGGTCAGGACAGGAATAACGGAAATACCGCGTTCGCGCAGTCGCCGGATCAGGTCGAGCGATTTGTAGGCCGCAATGCCGCCGCCGATAATCAGGGTAACCGACTTGCCCGCCAATGTGAAATCCCCGTGGCCGTTGCGTCCGGAACCCGAGTCTTAGGCACTGTGGCGCATGCGGGCAAGGTGCGCAGGCCAAAATGAAGACTGGGGCGATCCGCGAAGGCCCGCCCCCTATCTCCGGTCAGATGGCCTTACTCAGGCCATCGCAAGCATCTCTGCGGCGTTGCCTGTCGCCAGTTCCAGCTTCTTTTTCATCTTCTTCAAGGCCTGCGCCTCGAGCTGACGGATACGCTCTTTTGACAGGCCCAATTCAGCGCCCAGGCTTTCCAGCGTACG
>CAYWND010000058.1:7637-10276 GCA_964459085.1 uncultured Oceanibium sp.
CGGCACCCCAACCTCCAATGCGATCTTCTCGCGCAGGGCGTGGCTGTCCACGGTCTCACCTGCTGCATCGGCCTCGCGCTCGAACTTGGCGCGTACCCGGCGCAGGTTGAAAAACAGTGCTTTTTGGGAGGAGGTCGAGCCGGTGCGGACCATCGACCAATTGCGCATCACATAGTCTTGAATCGATGCCTTAATCCACCACACCGCATATGTCGAAAAACGCACGCCGCGATCGGGATCGAATTTCTCGGCTGCCTTCATCAGGCCGACGCCTGCCTCTTGGATCAAATCTGGCAGAGGCGCCCCGTATCTGCGGTATTTCGAGGCCATCGAGACGGCCAAGCGCATGTAGGCGTTGACCAACCGGTGAAGGGATTCCTCATCTTCATGGTCTCGCCAGGCACGGGCCAGCTCGAGTTCGGTGTCTGCGTCCAGCATCTCGGCCGACATCGCCTGTCGCGTGACACTGCGGACTGCGTCCATATCCAAGGCCATCTTGGCCACCTCCGACTGTTTTGCGCCGCTTCGGGTCGATCTTTGTAAGGAATACGGCCATGGCACCAAACCGGATCACCGTTCACGAACCAGGAACGCAAGATTCTGTGTGAACTATTAGTTTCCAAATCGTGAATAATGATGAACTTCACGGATCGTCATTGGACCGAACGGCCCACAGCAAGGACACTGGCGCCAAGAAAAGGAGGCGCCGATGACCCATCTTCTGGCGATCGCAAACCGTATGTATTCCAGTTGGTCGCTGCGCGGCTGGCTGCTGTTTGACAAGTTCGGCATCCCCATCTCGATCCGCCACGCATCGATGGCGACACCCGCTTTTCCGGCGATGCTGGAGGAGTTTTCGCCTGCCCGGACGGTCCCTGCGATGAGGACCGGAAATGCAGTTGTCACCGACAGCCTGGCGATCGCGGAAACCCTGGCCGAGGCCTATTCAGATCGAAACATGTGGCCCGATGATCCAGTGCGCCGTGGGCTGGCCCGCTCGATCGTGGCCGAGATCCATTCAGGGTTCGCCCCTCTGCGCAGCGACTGCGCGATGAATCTGCACCATCGGTATCCCACCTTCTCGCCGTCTCAGCCTGTGTTGGAGGATCTGACGCGGATCACACTGCTATGGGATCGCGCCCGACAGGTTGCGGCCCCCGGTGATTGGCTGTTCGGGGCTTATTCGATTGCGGACGCCTTCTATGCGCCTGTCGCCGCCAGGATCGCGGGCCATTCCCTGCCGGTGTCCGGATTTGCGGCCGAGTATGTCGACCGGCACATCAACGACCTGTCTTTCCGCCGCTGGCGCGCCATGGGCGTCGCAGAAGCGACAGCAATGTCCCGATATCAGTTGGACTTGCCGACCGCGCCGTGGCCTGGCCCGCAGCCTTTGCCAGCCAAGGCGGCTCAACAAGCCACGCCGGAAAACGACGCTTGCCCCTATTCCGGCAAACCGGTGGCCACCGACAGCATCGCGCGGTTCGGCGACCGGACCATCGGATTCTGCAACACGTTCTGCCGCGACAAATCCGTCGCCGATCCGCTGGCATGGCCTGCACTAGCAGAAATGCTAACCCGAGAGGCACGCGTTTAAGCCCCTGTTAACCATGATTGCGCATGGCTGGGGCAATGACCCTGTTTCGTCTGATCCAGCCATGATTGCCCGTGCATTCACCGTCGCATTCCAGGGGATGGAGGCGCGCCGGGTCGAGGTACAGTGCGCGATCTCGCCCGGTTTGCCCGCGTTCTCGATCGTCGGGCTGCCGGACAAGGCGGTCTCGGAATCGCGGGAACGGGTGCGCGCTGCGCTGACGGAGATGGGCCTCGCCCTGCCTGCGCGGCGGATCACCCTGAACCTCTCGCCCGCCGATCTGCCCAAGGAGGGGTCGCATTTCGATCTGCCGATAGCGCTCGCCCTGCTGGCCGCGATGGAAATCATTCCAGCAGAAGAGGTCTCGGGCCATCTGGCGATGGGCGAGCTTTCCCTTGACGGCGCGCTGCTGCCGGTGATCGGCGCGCTGCCAGCAGCACTGGCAGCGGGCGAGGATGGTCTGGGCATGATCTGCCCCGCCGCCAGTGGGTCCGAAGCGGCCTGGGTCGATGCGGTCTCCGTCATCGCGCCCAAGTCTCTGCTGGACTGCGTGAACCATTTCACAGGCCGCGCGGTTCTGGACACGGCCACCCCGGGCGAGGTCAGCGACCGCCCCGGCGGGCGTGACATGCGCGACGTACGGGGGCAGGAAAAGGCCAAGCGCGCGCTGGAAATCGCCGCCGCAGGTCGGCACCATCTGCTGATGGTGGGCCCGCCCGGATCCGGCAAATCCATGATGGCGGCGCGTCTACCCGGGCTTCTGCCCGATCTCGACGCGACCGAGGCGTTGGAAACCTCGATGGTTCACTCGCTGTCGGGTCTGCTCGAAGATGGCGGCATAGACCGCACGCGCCCCTTCCGCACCCCGCATCACACGGCCTCCATGGCGGCGATTGTCGGTGGCGGTCGCGGCGCCAAGCCGGGCGAGATCAGCCTGGCGCATAACGGGGTCCTCTTCCTGGATGAATTGCCCGAGTTTCCACGCGCCGTGCTGGAAACGCTGCGCCAGCCGATTGAGACCGGTGAGGTGATGGTGGCCCGGGCCAAT
>CAYWND010000059.1:0-3364 GCA_964459085.1 uncultured Oceanibium sp.
CGTGGTACTCGCGGCGTACGCCGAAGCGGCGGTGGGTGAGGCGATGGAGGAGCTGGCCGTCGGTGGTCCACAGCAGCAGGCCTGTCGTCTCCTTGTCCAAACGCCCCACCGGGCGCAGATCGTGGCCGAGGGGCTGACGGTCCACGGCACAGCCGGTGGCGATGCCGAAGGTCAGGTGGCGGACATCCTGCAAGAGGTCGGCCTGGATCCGGCCATGGCCGACCGCTATCCACACGAGTTTTCCGGCGGACAGCGGCAGCGCATCGCGATCGCGCGGGCCATGATCCTGAACCCCAAACTCGTCGTCCTGGACGAACCGACATCTGCGCTGGACATGACCGTGCAGGTCCAGATCGTGGACCTGCTGCGCAAGCTGCAAAAGGCTTATGGGCTGGCCTATATCTTCATCAGCCACGATCTGCGCGTGGTGCGTGCGATGTCGCACAAGGTCGTCGTGATGCGCCACGGAGATGTGGTCGAGACCGGCGACGGTGCGCAGGTCTTCGACGCGCCACAGACCGACTATACCCGCACCCTGCTGCAGGCGGCGTTCGGCTAGATCCCGCCTCAACGACGCAGCCACCGTGCACCCAGCCCCAACCGCGCCGAAGAAATCCGCAAGGATTTTTCGCCGCTCAAGGATCTTGTCCGCGCCAGCGGACACCGCCGGGTTGGCTACTCGGGCGTAAACCCACCGCCCGATGGCGTATCCAGCCAATAGACATCACCGGCGTGCAACTCGGTCCGGTCCGCCGATCTCAGCGTCTCGACCGTGCCATCCGCGCGCACCACCCGGCTTATTCCGCAGGCACCCGGGCCGCCCCCGCCCAGGCCGGGCGGCGGAACCACCCGGTGCCCGGTCAGGATCGCCAACGTCATGTCTTCCAGGAACCGGGTGCGTCTGCGCGTCCCGTCCCCGCCAGGAAACTGCCCGTCCCCACCCGATCCCGAACGGATCGAAAACTCCTCCAGAACCACGGGGAAACGCCATTCCAGCACCTCCGGGTCGGTCAGACGCGAATTGGTCATATGCGTGTGCACCCCACCCGTACCCGCATATCCGGTGCCGTCGGCGCGCAGCCCTGCCCCCGATCCGCCGCAGACCGTCTCGTAGTACTGGTGGCGGTCGTTTCCCCAGGTGGTGTTGTTCATCGTCGACTGGGCTGCCGCCTGCACGCCAAGCGCCAGCAGCAGGGCCGAGGTCACTGCCTGGCTGGTCTCGACATTGCCCGCAATCACGGCCGCCGGATAGCTCGGGCTCAGCATCGTGTTGCCGGGCAGAATGACCTCCAGCGGCTTCATGACACCTTCGTTCATCGGGATATTGTCATCGACCAGCAGGCGGAAGACATACAGAACCGCAGCCCGTGTCACCGGCTCGGGCGCGTTATAGTTGGTCGCCAGCTGCGCGGTCGTCCCGGTAAAGTCGACCACTGCCGACCGCGCCGCCCTGTCGACCGTGATCCTGACCCTGATCTCGCGCTCTTCGCCGTCAAATCCGGGATCCATCTTGTAGACATACGCGGCATCGCGCAGCGTCGTGATCGCACGACGCACGCATTCCTCGGCATTGTCCTGAACGTGCCCCATATAGGCCTGAACCACCGGCAGGCTGAAATGCGCCACCATCTTGCGCAACTCCTGCGCGCCCTTCTCGCAGGATGCGACCTGGGCCTTGAGATCCGCGATGTTGATGTCCACTGACCGCACCGGATACTTGGCGCCCAGCAACAGGTCGCGCGTCTCGGCCTCGCGGAACCGCCCCCGGTCCACCAGCTTCCAGTTGTCGATATAGGCTCCCTCGTCATGGATCGACCGGCTGTCAGGCGGCATGGACCCCGGCGTAAGCCCGCCGACATCCGTATGGTGGCCCCGCGCCGACGTATAGAACAGCACCTCCGCCCCTGCATCGTCCCATACCGGTGTCACCACGGTGATATCGGGCAGATGCGTGCCACCATTGTAAGGCGCGTTCAGGACATAGACGTCGCCGGGCGACATGTCCGGGTTTTGCGCGATGATTGCCTTTACCGACGCACCCATGGACCCCAGATGGACCGGCATGTGCGGCGCGTTGGCGATCAGATCGCCCCGGGCGTCAAAGACCGCGCAACTGAAGTCCAGCCGTTCCTTGATCGTGACGCTGGCCGCCGTGTTCTCCAGAACAGCACCCATCTGCTCGGCGATGGACATATAGAGGTTGTTGAACACCTCCAGCATGATCGGATCGGCCTGCGTTCCGATCGCCGCCGTCCGGTCCGCTGCGACGACGCGATCCAGCATCACATGGTCATGTTCCGTGATCCGCGCCTGCCAGCCCGGTTCAACCAGGATCGAGGTGTGGCGTTCGACCAGCACCGCCGGCCCGCTCAGCGTATCGCCGGGCGCCAGGTCCTCGCGCCGTACGAACCGCGTATCCACATGAGCACCCCCGAAATAGACCGGCGCAACACGCGCGGTCGGATAGTCCTCTTCCGCACGGTCCACCGTCGCGATGGACCGCTCCTCGATATCCGTTGCGTCGCCAATGGCCTCGACACTCGCCGCCTCGATCACCAGCGGCGTGTCACCGGGATCAAACCCGAACCGCGCCCGGTGGGCAGCCCCGAAGGCCGCGACCATCTCGTCCAGCGCCGCAAAGGGAATGGGCAGCGCCGTATCCGTCCCCTGCACCTTCAGGTGCAGCACCGGGACCAGCCGGATACGGGCCTCGGGCACCCCCTGCCGCTCGACCTCGCCCACCACGGTCGCGCCCAAGCCATCGATGACGGCCGCTGCCTCCAGGCGGCTGGTCTCTCCCAGCACGGCCTCGATGGCCTGCTCACGCGCGGCCCGGATGTCCGCCAGCCCCATGCCATAGGCGCTCAGCAACGAGGCCTTGGGATGAATCAAACACCGGGTCATCCCCAGCGTATCGGCAATCGCGCAGCCAAACTGCGCACCGGCCCCCCCGAACACCGTCAGACAGTACTCGGTCACGTCATAGCCGCGCTGAACGCTGATCTTCTTGATCGCATTGGCCATGTTCTCGACCGCGATCTTCAGGAACCCCTCCGCCGCGGCCTCGGCGCTCAGCCCGATGTCACCCGCCAGCGCCTCGAACTTCGCGCGTACGGTCGCGGTGTCCAGCGGCTGGTCTGCGTCAGGTCCGAAGATGGCGGGGAAAAACTCGGGCCGCAGCCGCCCGGTCAACACATTGGCATCCGTCACCGCCAACGGCCCGCCCCGGCCATAGGCCGCCGGGCCGGGATTGGCGCCCGCGCTTTCGGGCCCCACCCGCATCCGCGTCCCGTCGAACGTCAGCAGACTGCCACCGCCCGCCGCCACGGTATGAATGTTCATCATCGGCGCGGTGATCCGGACC
>CAYWND010000059.1:3389-10229 GCA_964459085.1 uncultured Oceanibium sp.
TCAGCACACGCTCGAAATCTCCGGCAAAGTGGCAGACATCCGTGGACGTGCCGCCCATGTCGAACCCGATGATCTTGTCCTGCCCGGCGATCCCGCTAGTGCGGACCGCCCCCACGACACCGCCCGCGGGCCCCGACAGGATCGCGTCCTTGCCCTGAAACATCTGCGCATCCGTCAACCCGCCCGACGACTGCATGAACATCAGCTTGCCGCCCACGTCGCCCTCAAACGCCGCCGCCACCCGGTCGACATAGCGCCGCAGGATCGGCGTCAGATAGGCGTCCACAACCGTGGTGTCGCCCCGGCTGACCATCTTCATCAGCGGGCTGACCTGGTGACTGACGCTGACCTGCTCGAACCCCGCGGCCCGCGCGATGCGCCCGGCCTCGGCCTCGTGCGCGTGGTGCCGATAGCCGTGAACGAACACCACCGCACAGGCCGTGATCCCCGCCGCCCGGGCCCGGGCCAGCGCATCTTCCAGATGCGCCGCGTCGAGCGGGACCTCGATGGTCCCGTCGGCGCGGACCCGCTCGCGGGCCTCGATCACCTGGCTGTACAGCATCTCGGGCAGGATGATCTCGCGGTCGAACAGCCGCGGCCTGTGCTGATAGGCCAGCCGCAACTGATCCCCCAGGCCCTGCGTCGTGACCAGCACCACCGGCTCGCCCTTGCGCTCAAGCAAGGCGTTTGTCGCCACCGTGGTCCCCATCTTGACGGCACTGACCCGGTCTGCGGGGATCAGGGCATCCGCCGCCAGCCCCAGAAACCCCCGGATCCCATGCAGCGCCGCATCTTCATACTGCTCCGGGTTCTCCGACAACAGCTTCGCCGTATGCAACGCCCCCTCCGGGTCACGGGCGACCACATCCGTAAACGTCCCGCCCCGGTCGATCCAGAAATCCCACTGCTGCATCTTGGCCCTCCGATCACTGGCGGAATTGGTAGGCCGTTGCGGCGGCGGGTTCAATCTGTTGTGTTCGGTCAGATCAAAGGAATTCCCGATGGCCACCATCCGAACTGCAACCGACGCGGACGCCGCCCACATCGCCAGGCTCTGGAACGGCTTTATCCGCGACACGACGGTCACCTTCACAACGCTCGAAAAGTCGCACGATCAGATCACCACACTGATCGACAGCCGTCCGGTACTGGTGGCCGAAACAGACGGCTTTGCCGGCTTCGCCACATGGGGCCCGTTTCGCGCGGGCCCCGGATATGCCCACACCGCCGAAGTCAGCGTCTTTGCCCAACATCCCGGCGACGGTAGCGCACAAGCCCTGCTGGCGGCGGCCGAATCCCAGGCCCGGACGCAAGGCATCCACGTGCTGATCGCCGGAATTTCCGGCGAAAACGCGCGTGCGATTCGCTTCTTTCAGCGCCAGGGATACGCCAAGACCGCCGAAATGCCCCAGGTCGGCAGAAAATTTGAAAGGTGGCTCGATCTGATCCTGATGCAAAAGCTTATCTGAGAATAAATATAAAATCCGCCAATTGTAATTAACATTAACCATAATACTATTGGCGTCGCGCACCTATATTAACCCTTTAACACCCCGTTTATATAAAATCCGTTCGACAACAGCTATCAAAGTGTCACCCCAACGTAACCCGGTGACATCATGTTCCAGCGTATCAAGTCCCTTGTAAGTGGTTTTTGTGTAAGCGTTTTTCTCGTTTCCAGTGTCGGAACTGCGGCGGCCTGGGATGCCTCGCGCATCCAGCCGCATGTCACCTTTACGTTGGGGTCCAACCACCTGGGCGCCGACGAAGAGTTTAACGAGTTCAATCCAGGCATCGCCCTGGGATTTACCCTGCCTGCGCGCGACAGCGACTGGATCTACGGGTTGGAGGTCGGCCAGTACCGCAACTCTCACTCGCAGAATTCGCAGTATGTCCTGGGCAGCATCGAGCGCCCGGTGGCCCAATTGGGGGACGAGACCACGCTCAAGCTCGGTCTCATGGCGGGGCTCGCCCGCTACAACGAGGTGGCGCAAGAGCTTGGACGCAAGGGGGTGCCCACAATAGGGGATTGGGTCCTTGCGGGGGGTGCGACTGCCGCCATCAATCATCGCGACAGGCTGGAGCTGCGGGTAGGGGTCGTGCCCGCGCCGGGGGTGGCCGACGCGATCTTCACCTTTCAGGTGCGCATGCCATTGAACTGGTGAAGACCACGACCCTGCAGGGGCTTGTCGCAACCCGGCAAGCCCCTGTCTTTTCTCGATTTCTCTCGCTCGGGGGGCCGCCAGAACGGCGGATCCGCCCCGGGGTCCGCAAAAGGGCGGTTCAAATCTTCAGATCTATTATCTTGAATTTACTATACCTTTACCGGAAACAATTCGACCGCGTGACACTCGACCGTCCACAGTTTAACGACCCCAAAACCAACAATCATGAGGTCCGCGGTGTTCTCGCAAAACCATCTGCTTCGAAACGTATCTGTCACCCTGATCGCGCTCTGTCTCTTGCCCGCAGGGATGCGCGCCAACCACATTCAACCGCATGTGTCCCTGAACGTCGGGTCTGAACACATCGGCGCCAACCGCACCTTCGAAGAGGTGAACCCCGGCATCGGGATAGGGTTCTCGACAGTGCCCGGACCTTCAGGCTGGTCTCATGGGGCCGAACTCGGGTTCTACCGCAATTCGCATGGCAATACGTCTGCCTACGCCATCGGCACACTCGAACGCGAGGTGTTTCGCTCTGGCCGGGACACACGGTTGCTCCTTGGGGCCAAGGCGGGCGTGGCCCGATATCCCGAGGCTGCCGAAAGCCTTGCGCGGCGAGGGCTTCCCACCATCGACGACTGGGTCGGCGTTGTCGGCATTACCTCGGCGCTGAAGTTTCCGGGCGGGTCCAAGTTGCGGGTGGGCGTTCTGCCCGGACCCGGCGTCGCCGATGCGGTCGTCACCTTCCAGTTTCGCCTGCCCCTGTTTGGGCCCGAGAAAGACACGCCAGGCAAGGCAAATTCCGCCAAACCGTCGATCATTGCCAAACGTGGACGTCATCCGCGCGACCCCGCGCAGATCCCCGTCGAGCACCACAAATCCGCGACTGTCTGATCCAACGAACCGGATTGCGCGTGCCTACATCTGGCATGCCCCGCACTGGCGGGGTATGCTGGCCCCATGTCGATCTGGCAACGCATATCCGAGGCGCTACAGGCGCTGGCCAAGGGGGAAAGCCTTTCGGCCATCTTCGACCGTCTGCGCACACCGCCCGAGAAAACCGTCGCCTTCACCATCGCCGTGATCTCGCTCGGCGCCAAGATGGCCAAGGCCGATGGCGAGGTGACCCGCAACGAGGTTCGCGCCTTCCGCGAGATCTTTCACATCCCGGCCGAGGAAGAGGCCGCCGCCGCCCGCGTCTTCAACCTCGCCCGCCAGGACGTGGCCGGGTTCGAGGCTTATGCCAACCGCATCGGCGCCATGTTCCGTGACGATCGGCAGACGCTGGAAAACCTGCTCGAAGGCCTGTTTCACATCGCCATGGCGGACGACCGCTATCATGACGCCGAAAACAGCTTTCTGCGCGTCGTGGCCGACGCGTTCGGCCTTTCTGATCGGGTGTTCCAAACCATTCGCGCCCGCTATGTTCCCGGATGCGCGCCCGATCCCTACACCGTGCTGGGGGTCGACCCGACTGACAGCATCGACCGGATCCGTGCCCATTGGCGGGAACTGGTCCGCGAAACCCATCCCGACCGGATGATGGCCCGCGGCGTCCCGGAAGAGGCGATCAAGCTGGCCACCCGCCGCCTGACCGCGATCAACACCGCGTGGGAGGAAATCCAGTCCCTGGCCCGCGCTTCATGAGGATCGCGACCTGGAACGTCGAATGGTTTTCGGAACTGTTCGACATGCACGACACGCTTCAGGCCGACGACAAACCCTCGCAGCGCTACAAGATCTCGCGCCGCCAACAGGCCGACGCCATCGCCCATGTCCTGTCCCGGCTCGACGCCGATATCGTCGTCGTGGTCGAGGCACCCAACACCGGCAACACCCAGAAATCCGAACGCGCGCTGGAAAATTTCGCGGCGCAATACGGGTTGCGCCAGTCGCGCGCGGTCGGCGGCTTTCCCAGCCACACGCACCAGGAGATCACGGCGCTCTACGACCCTGACGTCGCCACGATCCGTCACGACCCCCGCGCCAGCACCAAGGCGCCCCGATTTGACGCCGCCTTCGATCTGGACATCGACGTCGATGCCCGCCCCGAAACCCACGTCTTTTCCAAACCCCCGCTCGAGGTCGAGATCACCGCGGCAGCACTGCCCGGCCCGATCCGCCTGATCGGGGTGCATGCCAAGTCCAAGATGCCGCCGCGCACGTCCGATCCGGACGAGATGATGCGGGTCTCGATCGCCAACCGGCGCAAGCAGCTGGCCCAGTGCATCTGGCTGCGGGCCCGGATCGACGACCACCTCGACCGGGGCGAGCCGCTGGTGGTCTGCGGCGACCTCAATGACGGCCCCGGTCTGGATGGCTACGAAAAACTCTTCGGCCATTCCTCGATCGAGGTGGTGCTGGGTGAAAACACCGACCGGCAGCTGATCGATCCGCACGCGCAGGCCTGGCTCAATCCCCGCCAGGGCTGGTTCATGGCCACCGCCCGGTTCTACCACCGCGAATACCGCCGCCACGTCAACGCGCTGCTGGACTACGTGATGCTCTCGCCCGACCTCGCCGACATGATGACACCCCGCTGGCGCATCTGGCACCCCTTCGACGACCCCCGCATCTATGCCGACACCGCACTCAGGGACGCGCTGCTCGACGCCTCGGATCATTTTCCTGTAAGTGTGGACTTGCAGGGCTGAACGGCCGCATCCCTTGGAACGCGGCCCCAAAATCCCCATATCAGACCCATGCGCAACATCCTGCCCATACTGTTGCTCGCCGCCCTGCCCGCCCAGGCGCAGCAGGACACGCCCGAACAGCCCGCGATCCCGTTTCTCGAAGAGTGGGCCGAGCGGACCGAGGAGATGATGCGCGAGCTGATGCAGGAAATCGGCCCCGAGATGGACGAATTGATGGTCGAGATCGTGCCGCATCTTCAGGATCTCTCGGAACGGATCGGCGGCCTGATGCACTACGAGATGCCCCAGATGCTGCCCAACGGGGACATCATCATCCGCCGCAAGCCCGACGCGCCGCCCCTGCCCCCTGATTTCATGCCCGACAACGACCCCATCGACCTCTGACCGTCCCGCACCCGATCCGTCCATTGCCTTCAAATTACCCCGCCAACGACCCGGGGCATCGCCACCGCTTGGCGCCGGCGCGGCGGCGCACCCCCATTGCCGCCACCCCGGAACCCGCCTATCTAGCAGTCTGACCCTGAACCGGAGAGCCAGATGTTCGCGACCCCTCCCCTGCCCCGCCCCGTGTTTGACACCGCCGAAGGGGCCGACGCCTTTGGCGATCTGCCCGACTGGAACCTCGACGACCTCTACCCCGGTCAGGACAGCGACCAGATCAAGGCCGATACGGACTGGCTGGGCACCGCCTGCGCCGATTTCGCCGAACGCTACCAGGGCAAGCTGGCGACACTGGATGCCGAGGGGCTGCTGGCCTGCATCGCCGCCTACGAGGCGATCCAGAACAAGGCCGGGCGGATCATGTCCTTTGCCGGCCTGCAGTACTATCAGAACACCACGGACGCGGATCGCGGCAAGTTCTTTGCCGATATGCAGAACACCGTGAACGAGTTCACCACAGCGCTGGTGTTCTTCTCGCTCGAAGTGAACCGGATCCCCGACGATCACCTCGACGCGCTTTTGTCCGGCAACGCCGATCTGGCGCGCTACAGGCCGGTGCTCGACCGCCTGCGCGCGATGAAGCCCTACCAGTTGTCGGACGAATTGGAACAGTTCCTGCACGACCAGGGGGTTGTCGGTGCCGCCGGGTCGCCGGGCGCGCCGCCTGGAACCGCCTGTTCGACGAAACCATGGCCGCGCTGACCTTTGACGTGGACGGCCAGGACCTGCCGCTCGAGGCCACGCTCAACCTGCTGACCGACCATGACCGCGCCACCCGCGAAAAGGGCGCGCGGGCGCTGGCGGCGGTGTTCCAGACCAACCTGCCGCTCTTCAGCCGGATCACCAACACGCTGATCAAGGAAAAGGAGATCGAGGATCGCTGGCGCAAGCTGCCCACCCCGCAGATGTCGCGCCACCTGTCCAACGATGTCGAACCCGAGGTCGTGGGCGCGCTGCGTGACGCGGTCGTGGCAGCCTATCCCCGGCTCAGCCACCGGTATTACGCGCTCAAGGCCCGCTGGATGGGTCTCGACACGCTACAGGTCTGGGATCGCAACGCGCCCCTGCCGATCGAAGAGCCGTCGACCGTCGACTGGCCCACGGCGCGCAAAACCGTCCTCGACGCCTATGCAGGCTTCGACCCGCGCATGGCCGAGATCGCCGAGCCGTTCTTCGATCACGGCTGGATCGATGCGGGCGTCAAGCCCGGCAAGGCCCCCGGCGCCTTTGCCCACCCGACCGTGACGGACGTCCACCCCTATGTCCTGCTGAACTATCTGGGCAAGCCGCGCGACGTGATGACCCTGGCACATGAATTGGGCCACGGGGTCCACCAGGTGCTCGCCGCCAAACAGGGCGAACTGCTGTCCTCGACCCCGCTGACGCTGGCCGAAACCGCCTCCGTCTTTGGCGAGATGCTGACCTTCCGCAAGCTGCTCGACGCCGCCGAAACCCCGGCCCAGCGCAGGACGCTGCTCGCCGGCAAGGTCGAGGACATGATCAACACGGTCATCCGCCAGATCAGCTTCTACGATTTCGAATGCAAGCTCCATGCGGCGCGCCGAGAAGGCGAGCTGACG
>CAYWND010000060.1:0-10186 GCA_964459085.1 uncultured Oceanibium sp.
ATTTTTGCCGAAGCCACGGCCCCGGGGCGGGCCGGGGTGTCTGTTATTCGCGTATCGGGACCCAAGGCCCATGACGTTGGATCAGCGTTCTGTGGATCCTTGCCAGAGGTCAGACGGGCCAGTCTGAGAGACCTTAGATCCCCTGAAGACGGAACGCTGCTCGATTCAGCCCTGGTGCTGGTGTTTGATCAGCAAGAGAGCTTTACCGGCGAGAAAACCGTTGAATTTCATATACATGGAAGTATCGGAGTAAAGAACCTACTGTTTGATGCTTTGGCGATGCTGCCAGATGTGCGGTTGGCCGATCCGGGTGAGTTTACGCGCAGAGCGCTGGAAAACGGACGATTGGATCTGGCTCAGGTCGAGGGGTTGGCTGATCTGATTGATGCAGAAACCGCTCAGCAACACCGACAGGCGGTAGATCTGTTGTCCGGGTCACTGTCGAACACGGCGGCGAGGTGGCGGACAGGTCTTGTGCGGTCGCTTGCACTTCTGGAAGCGTCTATGGATTTTGCGGATGAAGAGATCCCCGACGAGGCATTGGATGAAGCTGTGGCTTTGACCAACGAGGTTCTAGTTGGCATCCAAGCTGAAATCCAGGGATCGAGATTTGCCGAGAGGGTTCGTGAGGGGTTCGAGGTGGCGATTGTGGGGCCGCCGAATGCGGGAAAGTCGAGCCTGCTGAACAGGCTTGCCGGCCGGGATGCTGCAATCACGTCCGAGATCGCTGGCACCACCCGGGATGTGATCGAAGTCCGTCTGGATCTGGAAGGGTACGCCGTCACCCTTATAGACACCGCTGGTCTGCGCGAGACAGAGGATGCGATCGAGAAGGCGGGCGTTGACAGGGCCCTGGCAAGGGCACAGAGCGCGGATCTGCGGGTCTTTCTGATCGAGCAAAACGGTGACTTGGAGGGGCTACCGATCCAGCGGGATGTGGGTGATATTGTCGTATCCGGCAAGAGCGATCTGATACCGGGCAACGATCTGTCTCCGTTTACGGGTCATGGGATTTCGCAGCTTATTGACAAGATAGCCTCGCAGCTTCAGCTTGCGGTTCCGCCAGGGGCAACCGCCAACCGTGTGCGACACCGGCGCAACCTGGAACATGCGGCCGACGCGCTGTCAAAGGCGCTGGAAATCTTACGTCAAGGTGGCGGCGACGTGGATTTGGCTGCCGAGGAGTACCGGCGCGCGCTGCGATCCCTTGACTCGCTGGTTGGTCGTGTGGATGTAGACGACATTCTGGATGTAATCTTCGCAAGCTTCTGTCTTGGGAAATAGGAGTGTTTCACGTGAAACACACAGATTTCGATGTGGTAATCGTCGGCGGTGGGCATGCCGGGACAGAGGCGGCGATGGCGGCATACCGGATGGGTGCGCGCACCTGCCTGATCACCCACAGGTTCGACCGGATCGGGGAAATGTCCTGTAACCCGGCGATCGGCGGGCTGGGCAAAGGGCATCTGGTCCGAGAGATTGATGCGCTGGACGGTGTCATGGGGCGCGTGGCGGATCGTGCGGGCATTCAATTTCGGCTGTTGAATCGCAAGAAAGGCCCTGCGGTGCAGGGTCCGAGAACCCAGGCAGATCGTGCAGTATATAGAAGTGCGATGCAGACCGAGTTTCGCAGCAGACCGGATCTGAAGGTTCTGGAAGGCGAAGTCACTGATATTCTGGTGCCTAACGGCAGTATTGGTGGTGTCGTGCTGGGGGATGGCAGTGCGGTATCCGCAGGTGCGGTTGTCCTGACCACGGGTACGTTCTTGGGAGGCGTGATCCATGTCGGGGACAAGAGGTCCCCCGGGGGTCGCATTGGCGACAAGCCCTCGACCAAGCTTGCGGAACGCCTGAGGGACATGGATCTGCCACTCGGTCGGATGAAAACGGGGACGCCCCCCAGACTGGATGGGACGTCCATTGATTGGTCGGGGATCGAGTTGCAGCCAGCCGATGCCGATCCGGTGCTATTCTCGTTTCTATCAACCGCGCCATCCTTGACCCAGGTGAGCTGCGGGATCGTGCACACGAACGAAAGAACGCACGAGATCATTGCCGAAAATCTGGCGAAATCAGCGATGTATGGGGGGCACATAGATGGTGTCGGGCCCCGCTATTGCCCATCAATTGAAGACAAGGTTGTGCGGTTTCCCGAGAAGACGTCGCATCAGGTGTTTCTTGAGCCAGAAAGTTTGTCTGACGACGTAATCTATCCCAACGGTATTTCCACATCCCTGCCCGCATCTATCCAGGATGACTATGTTCGGTCAATTCGGGGTCTTGAAACCGTTCGCATCCTGCAGAGCGGATATGCAATAGAATATGACTTCATCGATCCTCGGTCGCTCAGCGATACGCTGGAACTGAGAGATTTGCCGGGCTTTTACCTGGCCGGGCAGATCAACGGCACCACGGGGTATGAAGAGGCAGCGGCACAAGGGCTTGTTGCGGGGCTGAATGGGGCTGCGCGGGCATTGGGGAAGCCGCCGATCGTGTTTGACCGGGCAGAGGCCTATATCGGTGTCCTTATTGATGATCTGGTGTCCCGAGGCGTGACCGAGCCCTACCGTATGTTCACATCGCGTGCTGAATATCGTCTTTCTCTTCGCGCAGACAACGCGGATCAGCGATTGACCCAGCGTGGCATTGATATTGGCTGCGTTCAGGAGCAACGGGCGACAGCGTTTCGCGACAAATTGACGGCGTTGGAAAAGGCGCGGGACTTGGCCGAGGGGCGGCAGGTCACACCAGCGATGGCAGCCGAGCGCGGGATTCGGGTCAACAGCGATGGGAGCAAGCGCAGCGTATTGGACCTGCTCTCTTATGACACGGTATCGATCGATGACGCTATCGCGTTCGAGCCCGACTTTGGCGATGTCGATCCTGATATACGGGTGCAGATCGCCCGGGATGCACGATACAAGCCATATATCGATCGCCAGAAGGCTGACATCGAGGCTATGAGGCGCGATGAGGCCCGGCGTATTCCCCCGGATTTTGATTATTTGTCCATTTCCGGGCTTTCGAACGAGCTGCGTGACAAGCTATTGAACACACGCCCGGAAACGCTTGGCCGTGCCTCGCGCATGGACGGGATGACTCCGTCGGCACTTGCGCTGATCCTGTCTCATCTAAAGCGGCAACAGCGGGCGAAATCTGCCTGATGACGCGGGCCGAGGTGCTGAAGGCCATTGCCAGTCACATCGATGTTTCACGTGAAACAGAGGAGAAGCTGGAATCCTATGTCTCCGAGCTTTCCAAGTGGACCGAGCGGATCAACCTGATCTCGCGCGGGACACGGGATGATGTCTGGGGTCGGCATATCCTGGATTCCGCCCAGGTGTATGTCGCCGCCGGAACTGAGTGGACCACGTGGATTGATATTGGGTCCGGCGGCGGTCTGCCTGGTATCGTCGTTGCAATTCTAAGCGCCGACGATCCGGATAAACACGTAACCCTGATCGAAAGCGATCAACGCAAAGCGGTCTTTCTGGCGCACATTGTCCGTTACCTGAACCTGAGCGCGTCCGTCCACCCCGTCCGAATAGAACAATTCGGCAAAGGTTCAGCGGACATCGTCAGCGCCCGGGCACTTGCGCCGCTGTCTCGCCTTCTGTCGTATTCAGCAGAACTGGGCCGATCGGGCCATCGTAGTCTGTTTCTTAAGGGTAAGTCGGCAGAACAGGAATTGACCGAAGCCTCCAAATGCTGGACGTTCTCGGCAGAGAAGCTGCCAAGCTGGACCAGTGACGAGGCGGTGTTGCTCGATATCCAGGGGATTGCCCGTGTCTGACCCATCGATGCCACTGCTGCTGTCCATCGCCAACCAGAAAGGCGGAGTTGGAAAGACGACGACTGCAATCAATCTTGGCGCGTCGCTTGCGATCCTGGGCAAGCGCGTCCTGTTGGTCGACATGGACCCTCAGGGCAATGCGTCCACTGGCGTTGGTGTGCCCCGTGGGGACAGGGCTGTAACCAGCTATGATGTCTTGATGGGCAATGCGCTGCTGTCGGATGCCATCACCGGGACCAGCTTCAAATCCATGGATATTGTTCCCGGCACATCCGATCTAAGTTCGGTGGATATTGAACTTGCGACCGAAAGCGCCCGCGTCGGACGGCTGAGATCGGCCGTGAATTCGCAAGCAGCGGCGGCTTATGACTTTATCCTTCTGGACTGCCCACCATCCCTTAACCTTCTGACAATAAACGCTCTGGTCGCGTCCGATGCTGTTCTGGTGCCGCTACAATGCGAGTTCTTTGCGCTCGAAGGGATCACCCAGCTTTTGCAAACGATCAGCGAGGTGCGCAACAGCTCGAACAGCCACCTCCGGACACAGGGTGTCGTCCTGACAATGTACGATCAGCGCAATCGCTTGACGCTGGATGTCGAGGCGGATGTCCGGGAAACGCTTGGTGATCTGGTGTTCAAAACCGTGATCCCCAGGAATGTCCGGCTGAGCGAAGCGCCCTCGCATGGCGTGCCCGCACTGGTCTATGATCCCCGCAGCACCGGGGCATTGGCGTATCTTGACTTGGCCAAAGAGTTGCTCAAACGGATCTGATTTAACCCGCGAGGAGACACCCCATCATGACGAAAAAGCCAGACCGACGAGGATTGGGCCGCGGGTTGTCGGTTCTGCTGGCCGAGAACCAGCCGCTGGATGCGGGTACGGGTGGTGCTGCCGAAAAGCGGATCCTTCAGATCCCGATCGAGCAACTCAATCCGAACCCCGATCAGCCTCGCAAGGCGTTCAACTCCGAGCACTTGGACGAGTTGACGGCGTCGATCCAAGAAAAGGGCGTGCTGCAACCGCTGATCGTGCGC
Source organism: uncultured Oceanibium sp. (assembly GCA_964459085.1). Taxonomy (GTDB): domain Bacteria; phylum Pseudomonadota; class Alphaproteobacteria; order Rhodobacterales; family Rhodobacteraceae; genus Halovulum. The sequence continues at coordinate 4,829 of CAYWND010000060.1, forward strand.
ACGGATCCCGCTGACCCGACGCAGTACCAGATCGTCGCGGGCGAGCGGCGCTGGCGGGCGGCACAGAAGGCCCAGTTGCACGAGTTGCCGGCGATCCTGCGCGACCTCTCGGACACCGAGGTGCTCGAGATTGCGATCATCGAGAATATCCAGCGGGCGGATCTCAACCCGGTCGAAGAAGCCGCTGGGTACAAACAGTTGATGGATACGTTCGGGCACACACAGGACGCGCTGTCCAAAGCTCTGGGCAAAAGTCGCAGCCACATCGCAAACTCGATGCGGTTGCTGTCCCTGCCGCCCGAGGTTCTCGATCTTTTGCGAGGCGGCAAGCTTACAGCGGGTCATGCGCGTGCGTTGATCACTGCTGATGATCCAGCAGCACTGGCGCGTCAGGTGATCAACCAGGGGTTGACGGTGCGTCAGACCGAAGCCCTTGCAAAGTCGCCTGCAGTTGCGAGCCGAAAGAAGGCATCGCCGCGCCCGGAAAAGGACGCCGACACTCGCGCGCTCGAAGCCGATTTGTCAGCGCAGTTGCGACTGCGGGTCTTTATCGATCACCGCTCCGCGGGCGAGGGGGGCGAGTTGAAGATCACATACAGGACGCTGGATGATCTCGACAGAATTTGTCAACTTTTGTCCAGATAGTCCTAGTCGGCAAGTTTCACAAGGATCGCGTTCAGCAAAGGCCGCCCCTTTGCGGTGGTCCGGATATACCCGTGGCGACGTTCGAGAAATCCGTCTTCCACAAGTTCAGCCATCGCCTCAGAACTCACGTCATTTCCCGCAAGCCTTTGATAACGCGATAGGTTCATACCTTCGTGCAGCCGCAGAGACATCAGCATGTATTCCAGTGCCTGATCCTGGCTGGACAATATATCTGGTGGCTGCTCGCCGGTGCCGGTCGACCGCACCGCAGACAGCCATGCCTCGGGATTGCGATGGGTCTGGGTCGCTTGGCGTCGCCCCAGTACACTCAGCCGCCCATGTGCGCCGGGGCCGATGCCTACAAAGTCGCCGTAACGCCAATAGATCAGATTGTGTCGGCATTCCGCGCCGGGTTTGGCGAAGTTCGAGATCTCGTAGGCCGGAAGCCCAGCGTCCGCGCATTTCCCGTAAGTCAGATTATACATCTCGGCGGCGACATCGCCATTGGGCAAGCCCCTGAGGCGGCCCCGTGCCGCCAGATCCCCAAACCGGGTCCCGTCTTCAATCGTAAGCTGATAAAGTGACAGGTGATCAATCGCCAGAGAAAGCGCCCGATCCAGTTCCTGTTCCCACTGGGCCACCGTCTGGTGCTGCCGGGCATAGATCAGATCAAAACTGACCCTGTCGAACGTGTCCCGCGCAATCTCGAACGCCCGCAAGGCGTCTGCAGTATCGTGCAACCGTCCCAGGGCGCGCAGATCCTCATCGTTCAGGGCCTGCACCCCAAGCGAAATCCTGTTGACACCCGCGCGCGCGTATTCTGCGAACCGATCTGCCTCGACCGAGCTCGGATTGGCCTCCATCGTGATCTCGCATGTTGGCGATAGGGCCCAATTGAGCGAAATCCGATCAATAACAGCCGCCACCGTGGACGGGTCCATCAAACTGGGGGTTCCGCCACCGAAAAAGATACTGTCCACCGACCGGTCCGGGCACAGCGCGGCGGTTCGATCAATCTCGTGGCACAGCGCGGCCACCCAGTCTGCCTGGTTCACAGACTGCCGGACATGAGAGTTGAAATCGCAATAGGGGCATTTGGCAGCACAAAACGGCCAGTGGACATAGATGCCGAACCCGCCGGACCGCCAGTCCTCAGGGTCCAAAACAGGCATTGATCATCTTTCGGAAGGCAACGGCGCGGTGGCTGATCGCGTGTTTTTCGACCGGCTTCATCTCCCCGAATGTCTCGTCGTGCCCGTCCGGCAAAAAGATCGGATCAAACCCAAAACCATTTTCGCCACGCATGGGCCAGACGATGCGGCCCGACACCTCGCCCCGGAAGATCTGGTCCGATCCGTCCGGCCAGGCCAGGCAGAGTGTGCAGACGAATCGCGCTCCCCGAGGTTCCGCCGCGTGGATATCCTCCAGCATCTGCCAGACCTTGGTCATGGCCATCCCGAAGTCCCGGCCATCGCCAGTTTCGGCCCAATCCGCCGTGTAGACGCCGGGCTGATTGTCCAGCGCCGTAACCTCGATCCCGCTGTCATCACTGAGCGCAGGCAGGCCCGACTGTCTGGCGGCGTAGTGCGCCTTGATGCGGGCGTTGCCCTCGAAAGTTGTTTCGGTCTCGTCCGGTTCGTCCAGGCCGAAATCGGCAGCCGATCTGGTTGTCACCCCGAAAGGTCCCAGCAGATCCGCGATCTCGCGCAGCTTACCCGCGTTGTGCGAGGCGATGACCAGCGTTTGTCCGCGAAGGTCGTGCATTCACGCCCCCGTGGCCTCTTTCTGGGCTGCGACCAGCGCATCGATGCCTGCCTCGGCCAGGTCCAGCATCGCTGTCATCTGATCGCGGGTGAACGGGGCGCCTTCGGCGGATCCCTGGACCTCGACCATCCCACCCGACCCGGTCATGACAAAGTTTGCGTCTGTTCCCGCCTCGCTGTCTTCGGCGTAGTCCAGATCCAGCACCGGAATCCGGCCATAAATCCCGCAACTGACGGCGGCGACATGATCGACCAGCGGGTCTGTTTTGACCTCGCCAATGCGCATCAACTCGTTCACCGCAAGGCGAAGCGCCACCCAGCCGCCGGTGATTGATGCACACCGGGTTCCCCCATCAGCCTGGATCACGTCGCAATCCACCGTGATCTGGCGTTCGCCCAGCGCCACGCGATCGACCCCGGCCCTGAGACTGCGGCCAATAAGGCGCTGGATTTCCTGCGTTCTGCCGGACTGCTTGCCGGCCTGCGCCTCGCGCCGGTTCCGCGACCCGGTGGCGGCTGGAAGCATGCCGTACTCGGCCGTGACCCATCCCAGGCCCGAGTTCTTCAGAAACGGCGGCACCCGCGCTTCGAGCGATGCGGTACACAGCACATGCGTATCCCCACAGCGGATCATGCAGGACCCGGCGGCATGCTTGATAATCCCCGTCTCGATGGATAGGGGCCGCAGGGCGTCGGGCTGTCTGCCGGAGGGGCGCATTCTGATCTCCTTGGTGATTGCAGCGCCCGATTAGCGTCTTTGGTCCCTTGCGTCCAGACAGTGTACGCCAACCTGCGATTGACGCTTGCCGCGAGGGGTCTTACATCACTGCAGTCTTGTTTCATGGCGATACGCTGCATGACGGAACGAAGCCCAAGTTTCAGTGATCTGGATGCCCGCAGCCGCGAGGTTTTCAGCAGACTGGTCGAAAGCTATCTGGAAAGCGGGGATCCCGTCGGATCCCGCACGTTGTCGCGTGCCCTGGATCAACCGCTGTCGCCTGCAACGATCCGCAACACCATGCAGGATCTGGAACACCTGGGCCTGCTGGACAGCCCCCACATTTCAGCGGGACGCGTCCCGACACAATTGGGTTTGAGGCTGTTTGTGGACGGGTTCCTGGAGTTTGGCAGCATCGGGCCTGGCGAGCGGACCGAGATTGACAAGTCGCTGGGCGAGGACGAAGGCGATCTGGCGGCAATGCTGGATCGCACAGGATCGTTGCTGTCGGGTCTGACCCAGGGCGCCAGTCTGGTTCTGGCCCCTAAATCCGAATCGCCCATCCGTCACATGGAATTTGTGCCGCTAGCGTCTGACCGGGTTCTGGTCGTGATCGTTTTCGCCGATGGAAACGTCGAAAACCGCCTGTTCACACCGCCTGCGGGGATTACCCCTTCGGCCTTTCGCGAAGCCGCGAATTTCCTGAATGCGACGCTGGAGGGGCGCACCCTGTCCGAGGTTCGGGCCGTCGTTTCGGCCGAGATCGACCGTCACCGCGCGGATCTGGATGCCCTTGCGGCGACGCTGATCGAAGAGGGCCTTGCCGTCTGGTCAGCACCGCAAGAAGGGGACGAGGCCCGGTTGATCGTGCGGGGGCGCGCGAACCTGCTGGAAACCGAAACCGATGCCGAGGATCTGGAGCGGATCAGGACGCTGTTTGACGATCTTGAACGCAAGCGCGACCTGGCACAGCTGTTGGACCTGACCGAGGCAGGCGACGGCGTGCGGGTGTTCATCGGGTCGGAAAACAAACTCTTTTCACTTTCGGGTTCCTCTCTGGTGGTCTCTCCCTATATGAACGCGGAACGGAAAATTATCGGCGCGGTTGGTGTGATCGGACCGACGCGCCAGAACTACGGGCGGATCGTCCCGATCGTGGACTATACCGCGCAGATGATCGGACGAATGATTTCAAAGCGCTGATGCGCGTGTTTTGAATGGACTGAACCAAGATGGCGAAAGACAAGGATCTGGCAGAGGCGGGATTGGACGAGGAGTTTCTCGACGATCCGGAAATGGTTGATCTCGAAGAGGATCCGACCGACGAAGAGGTCGAGCTGGACGCCCTGCGGGCTGACCGGGATCAGCTGAAGGACCGTCTATTGCGCGCCCTGGCCGAGACCGAGAACCTGCGCAAGCGCGCGGATCGCGACCGGCGTGATGCGGAACTGTATGGTGGGGTGAAACTGGCGCGCGATCTGTTGTCGGTTCACGATAATCTGGGCCGCGCGCTGGAGGCCATCGACGACATGATGCGCGATCAGGCGGCTGCCGTGGTCGAAGGGATCGAGCTGACGCAAAAGGATCTGCTGGCGGTCTTTGCCAAGCACCGGATCGAGCAGGTGGAACCCGAGATCGGCGACAAGTTTGACCCCAAACTGCACCAGGCCATGTTCGAAGCGCCGATCCCCGATCAACCCGCCGGCGCAATCATTCAAGTCATGGCGACAGGCTTTGTCATCGGCGACCGCCTGCTGCGCCCGGCACAGGTCGGGGTGTCGTCCGGCGGGGGGTCCTAAGTGGGCTTGTCCAAAAGCTGCTTTAATTCATAGATCAGATCCAGCGCCTCACGCGGGCTGAGTTGGTCTGGCAGGACATCTGACAGTCTGGTCTCCAGTTCGGACGGCGCGGTGTTCGCCGCAGGCGTTGGGTCCGTGACTGAAGCGCTGAACAGCGGCAGATCGTCGATCATGGCGCCGACCTTGCCGCCTGCGCCCCTGTCATCTTCTTCGAGTGCCGCCAGAACATCGCGGGCACGGGCGATTACCGCTTCGGGCAGTCCGGCCAGCTTGGCCACCTGCACGCCGTAGGACCGGTCGGCGGTGCCTTCCTGCACCTCGTGCAGAAAGATTACGTCGCCATCGTGTTCACGCACGGAGATCGTCGCGTTTCGCAGCCCGGCCAGGCGTGCGCTGAGGGCGGTCAGTTCATGATAGTGCGTTGCGAACAGGG
>CAYWND010000061.1:0-10101 GCA_964459085.1 uncultured Oceanibium sp.
CGGTGGCTATAACCCGATCAAGGACCTGTGGAAGACCGAGGTCTTCGCGACCTGCCGCTGGCGCAATGAAAACCATCGCGACTGGATGATGGCCCCGCCGGGCCAGGTGATCCCGACCCGCGTGATCGAAAAGCCCCCCTCGGCCGAGCTGCGCGAGGATCAAAAGGACGAAGACAGCCTGCCCCCCTACGAGGTGCTGGACGAAATCCTGCGCCACCTGATCGAACGCGACAGTTCGGTTCAGGATTGTGTGGACGCGGGCTTTGACCGCGCTACCGTCAAAAAGGTCGAGCGGCTGGTCTATCTGTCCGAATACAAGCGGTTCCAGTCCGCTCCGGGGGCGCGGCTCAGCGCGCGGGCCTTCTGGCTGGACCGCCGCTACCCGATCGTGAACCGCTGGCGCGACGAACGCTGACCCCGGGCGGGTTGGGCCTCGTCGGGAAAGGGTTGGTGCAGGGATGACCGGATTTGCATCCGCACGCGTGCGGCAGATGCCGCTGGCCTGGCAGGGGTTCATCTTTTTCACGCTCAGCCAGTTGTTCAAGTATCTGGCGCTTTTGTCACCCGCACCGATCCGCGGGCTGACGCCGGAGGTCTGGCTTTACATCTTCATTATGTTCAGCCCCTTCATCTGGGCCCGGATCCCGCCGCTTCTGGCGGTCACGCCGCCGGTGTTCTTGCGGCGCGAGGCGCGCGTCGATCTGCATGACGGCGGGCTGGTCTACACCTTCGACGGGGTCAAGCGCCCGCTGATCGTGGAATGGCCCGACCTCGCCGCGCTGCGCCGGACCCGGTTCGGACTGGTGTTCGAGGTGCGCAACACCGCCAACGTGACCGAAGGCATGCCCAAGTTCCAGGCCGAGTTCTGGGCCAGGCGTGTCCGCCGCCCGATCCGTCTGACCTATGTCGACCGCTTCGACCCCGTTGCGCTGGCCGGACCTCTGTCGGCCGCCCGTGCGGCGGGTGTTCAGGTTTCGGGCTTTGGCGAACAGCCCGCGCCGCAAGCCGGGACCGCCCGCGCCCCGGCCTAGCGTGCCATCCGGTCCGCCGATGAACGGCTGAAAGGGCTCAGGTGGGCTGAAATCCGTACACCTGCTCACACTTGCTCACACCAGATATTCAATGATTACAGAGTGTTAGATACCTGCTCAACCTTGAGCACCCCGGCAACAGCACTCCAGGGCGCCGCCCGTTCTTCGCCAGAACACCTCACTCCCACCACGGGTCGATCCGGGCAATATCGTCGTCCGACCAGCCAAAATGATGGGCCAGCTCGTGCACCAGGACATGGGCGATCATCTCGGCCAGCGGGATATCCCCGCGCGCCACCCATTCGTCCAGGATCGGGCGCCGGAACAGCCAGATCATGTCCGGCCCCTCCGGCACGTCCGACACCGATTTTTCGGTCAGCGGGATGCCGTCATATAGGCCGGTCAGGTCATACGCGTCCTCGATCCCCATCTCGTCCAGCAGATGATCGGGCGGCCAGTCCACCACCCGGACCGCCACCGCCCGCGCATGCGCCGCGATCGCCGGCGGCAGCCCAGCGATGGCCGCCCGCGCCAGCCGCGAGAGCATCTCCAGATCCGGGGCAGTGTCGCTATCCTGCATCCTGTTCCCGCGCAAAGTCCCGTCAGACCATAGGCAAGCCCACGCGCCACAACAATGGCAATTGCCCCTCCACATTCCGCGCCAAACCCGCTAGCAACAGCCCATCCCCAGCGACACCGGACCGCGCCCCATGATCACCACCCGCTTCGCCCCCTCGCCCACCGGCTATCTGCATGTCGGCAACCTGCGAACCGCGCTGTTCAACTGGATGATCTGCGCCCGCTCGGGCGGCACCTTTATCCTGCGCATCGACGACACAGATCCCGAACGGTCCGAGGAGCGGTTTGTCGACGCCATCCGCGAAGATCTGGAATGGCTGGGCCTGACCTGGGACCGCGAGGAACGCCAGTCCGCCCGGCTGGAGGCCTATCGCGCCGCCGCCGATCGCCTGCGCCAGGACGGGCGCCTTTACGAGGCATTCGAAACCCCGCAAGAGTTGGACCTGAAGCGCAAAAAGCAGCTGAACATGGGCCGCCCGCCAGTTTATGACCGCGCCGCGCTGGGGTTGTCGGACGCCGACCGCGACCGCCTGCGCACCGAACGCGGCGGCCACTGGCGGTTCCTGCTGGATCGCGACCGCATCGACTGGACCGACGGCATCCTGGGCCCTCAGTCCATCGACGCCGCCAGCGTCTCGGACCCGGTTCTGATCCGGGGTGACGGGCAGATGCTGTATTCGCTGGCCTCGGTGGTCGATGATGTCGAGATGGGGATCACCCATGTCGTGCGCGGCGCCGACCATGTGACCAACACGGCAACTCAGATCCAGATCATTGCGGCCCTCGGCGGTGCAGCGCCTGCTTTTGCGCATCACTCGCTGCTGACAGGCCCGGGAGGCGAGGCGCTGTCGAAACGTCTTGGCACCCTGGCGCTGCGCGATCTGCGCGCCGCAGGGGTCGAGCCGATGGCGCTGCTGTCGCTGCTGGCGCGGTTGGGATCGGGCAATCCGGTCGAGTTGGCGGATACACCTCAGGACCTGGCCGCCAGCTTCGATCTGTCGGATTTCGGGGCCGCGCCAACCAAGTTCGACGTTCAGGATCTGGCCCCCCTGACCGCCCGCGCGGTGCACGGGAAAACCCTGGACCAGGTGGCAGGGCATCTCGCCGCGCTGGGGATCCCTGACCAGATCGCACCTGCATTCTGGACCGCCGTTTCCCAGAACCTGGAGACGATGAACGATGTCGGCCCTTGGTGGAACTTGTGTCAAAATGGTGCGGTGCCCGAGATTGCGCCCGAGGACGCCGAGTTCGTCGATCAGGCGCTCGACCTGTTGCCCCCCCAGCCCTGGGACGACACGACCTGGGCGACATGGACGGCCGAGGTCAAGGCCGCCTCGGGGCGCAAGGGCCGGGCCCTGTTCATGCCGCTGCGCAAGGCGCTAACCGGACGCGGGCACGGGCCTGACATGGCCAAGCTCTTGCCGCTTTTGCAGACTATCCAGGTGCTTGAAGCACGCAAAGCAGGGTGACGCCTGACCCGCCTTGCGCTAGACAGGACCAAAGGAGGCCGCAATGCAGGTTGGCGTATTTCTCAGCACGCTCGCTGCGGTGGGCATAGGCTTTGCAACCGGGGCCGTGACCGCGACACTGGTCGCGCCCGAACTGTTTGGCCGACAAGAGGCCCGCATCCCCGAAGCCGTGACCGCGCGCCTGGTGGCGACCGGCGAGTTCGGACCGACCGGCGATCTCTTTGCCGCACGCGGCCGGGTGCAGATCCTGGAAGGCGGCGACATCACGCTGCTGCGGTTCACCGATTTCGCCGTCAGCAACGGCCCACATCAAGAGGTCTGGCTGATCGAGGATGACACCGTGTCCCGCACCAGTGACGTGCGCGCCGACTCCGTCCTGTCTTTGGGGCCGCTGAAACGCGGGATCGGCGATCAGGTCTATCTGATCCCCGACGGGGTGGATATCGACCGGTATCCGACCGTCGCGATCTGGGGGGCCGAGTTCCCCACGCTTTACGCAACCGCCGCCCTGGATGGCTGAGGAACAGGCCAAGTTCCTGTCCGGCAGCCTGATGCGCCACGTTGTGGTGATGTCTTCGACCTCGTCGCTGGGGTTGATGGCCGTGTTCCTGGTCGACTTCATCGACATGATCTTCATCTCGATGCTGGGCAAGGCGGAACTGGCCGCGGCCATCGGCTATGCCGGTGCGATCCTGTTTTTCACCACCTCGGTCAGTGTCGGGTTGGCGATCGCCGCCGGGGCGCTGGTGTCACGAGCGCTGGGCGCGGGCGAACCCGACCGCGCCAGGGTGATCGGCACCCATGTCATGGTGTTCGGCTTTGTCCTGGCGTGCGGGTTTGCAGCACTTGTCTGGGCCTTTACGCCCGAGCTGTCTGCGTTGCTGGGGGCCAGCGGCGAAACACTGGATCTTTCGGTCAGCTACTTGTCCATCATCGTGCCAACCATGCCATTCCTGATGCTGGGCATGACGGCAGGCGCCATCCTGCGCGCTCATGGGGACGCCCGTCGCGCGATGTGGGCGACGCTGGCTGGCGGGGCCGTCAACGCGGTCCTGGATCCGATCCTGATCTTTGGCCTGAACCTGGAATTGACCGGCGCAGCGCTGGCCTCGGTCGCGGCGCGCATGACCATCATGGTGGTGGGGTTGATGCCGATCCTGCGCCACTATGGCGGGATGGCCCGGGTCGAGGCGCTGCCGTTCCTGCGTGACCTTCGTCAGATCAGCGGCATCGCCTTTCCCGCCATGCTGACCAACGTCGCGACACCCGTAGGCGCGGCCTATGTCACCCGCGAGATGGCCGCCTTTGGCGAAGAGGCCGTGGCTGGCATGGCCATCGTGGGCCGCCTGACGCCGGTTACTTTTGCCGTGATCTTTGCGCTGTCAGGCGCGATCGGGCCGATCATCGGGCAAAACTTTGGGGCCAGGAATTTTGACCGGGTGCGGGGCGCGATCCGTGACGGGCTGATCTTTACCGGTGTCTACGTCGCGCTGGCGGCGGTGATCCTGTTTCTGTTGCGCGACCCGATCGCTGTTCTGTTCGACGCGGACGGTCTGGCGAAGTCCCTGATCTACCTGTTCTGCGGGCCGCTGGCGCTGGCCTGGTTCTTCAACGGCGCGATCTTTGTCGGCAATGCCGCCTTCAACAATCTGGGGCACCCGTTCTATTCCACCTGGATCAACTGGGGTCGAAACACGCTGGGCACGATCCCCCTGGTCACCGTTGGCGCCTGGGCGTTCGGCGCACCGGGCGTGCTGATCGGCCAGGCCGCAGGGGGCGTGATCTTTGCCCTGGTTAGCTGGTGGCTGACCGCGCGTCTGGTCACCCGGCAAGAGGTCGGCGAGGCCGCGACGCCCGAACGCCCGGTCTTCTCGCGGCGCGCACGCGCGATCCAGACGTTGCACCTGAGGCGATAGGGGATGGTCAGGGACGGGTGTCAGCCGCCCCAGAAAACCTGAACCGCATAGACCCGGCTTTGTGTCTTGGCGACGCCGATGCCGATATGGGTCAGCTTGGGATGCAGCAGATTGCGCCGGTGACCCGGGGAATCCAGCCATCCTTGCACGAACAGCTTGGCCAGGGAATCGCCCGGATGCCGGGACGATCTGTAGGCCAGGTTCTCGGCCATCCAGCCGTTGCCGACACCGTGCTTTCGCAAACGCTGCTTTAGCGTGCGGCCATCAGCGGTGTGGCTGAACACGCCAGACCGGGCCAGGTGCTGCGCGTAATAGTCCGCGGCGCGATCCAGCTTGGTCGACCGGCGCACCTTGCGCACGCCCTTGGTGCGGCGGGCAGAATTCGAATGCCGCAAAATAAGGTCCGACACGGTGACGGACGCAAATGTGGGTTGGGCTGCGAACACCAGCCCGGAACTGAGGGTACCAACGAGAAACTGCCTGCGATCCTGCATGCGTCACTCCGGCTATATCATTGAAGGGTCGACAGGCCCCACACACCCAACGAACCCGGTTTCGTTTCACTCTGACAAGTGCCGGATACGAGCAAACACCCCGGCCACTCCCAATCCGCGACAAGGCGGGTTACCCCGAACCCCGTGCTTGCGGATTACACCCTAATCTACATCGGATATCGTCAAAAATACGTCCTGACCACGGCAATTAAAGTATTGGATTTTCAGAATATTAACAGATGAATTTTTCGATCTGCCGGTTGCGCAGGAATTTGCCGCCACCCTGCACCAGATGAACCGTCTCCGGAAAATTATTCATTATTCTGAATGGATTACCACATTTGGTGGCCGTCGGACGCTTTAGCCCCATGACTGCCCTGAACCGACCGGGCGCAGGTCGCCTCAGAACCTTGGCGGGCGCGGCGGGCGACCGGCGGCCCGATCGGCGCGGATCCGTGCAGCGACGCGTTCAACCACCTGCATCCGATCCGCAGATGGCGGGTGGGTGGCAAGAAATCCGCTGGATCCGGTTTCGAATCGGCCGAACGGCGCCGCGCCCTTCACCGGATCGAATCCCGCGAACTCGGAGATGTAAGTCGCCAGGACATCGGCCTCGATCTCGAACCGCTTGGAATAGGCGCGCGACCCGATCAGCGCGCCCAGGCTGGCTGCGCGGTTGACAGCCGTGTTGTCCGCCTGCCCGGTCGCCGCCGCCAGGCCACCCAGCAGGGCAGCACCCAGGCGCTCTTGCGCCACCGTCTTCTGAATATGGCGCGAGATCTGGTGCGACGCCTCGTGCCCCAGGATAAACGCCACCTCATCGTCATTCCGTAGCTGTCTCAGCAGCGCCAGCGTGAACACGACCTGCGGTCTGCCGCTGCGGTCGATGGACTGAAAGGCATTGACACCCAGGCGGGGATCGTTCGAGATGCGATAGTTGAAGTCGCAGGCGATCGGGGGAAAATCGGGGTTCACCGACCGGCACATACTCTCGGAAACCGGCTCGATCGCCGCAAGCGCGCGATTGTACGAGGCCTGCGCCGCACCTGCCGATCGCACAGGAACAGGGGCAGCCCTTGGCGCGGTCTGCGGCGGTTGCGCGCCATCAGGGCCACCCACCACGATCTGCATGTCAGAGCAGGCCGCAAGAAAGAGTATCGAAGAGAGAATTACCGCGCGGAGCATCTAGGCAAGGATAGGGACTGTGCTGCGCCGCGCCAAGACCCAAGTGGATCGGGTCAGATCAGGTTCAGTACCTTGTCGGAAACTGTGTAGGCTGCAAACGCCGCCGAGGCCACCAGCGCCGAGACATTTAGCATCGACACGCCCGATTTTGATTTGCGCGGCTTCTTGCCGTTTACCTGGTTCAGGGCTTCACGAACGCAAACCATCTGACACTGCTGCAGTTCCGGTTCTACCTTGTACATGTTGTGCTTTCCTTATTGGGCGCTGTGGGTCGCCGCATAACTTCGTTGTCGCCTCCAATGTCTATGCAGGTCGTGATGACATTGCGCGGGCTTCTGGGTGATTTGTGGACACCCACGAAACCCGGCCAACAGACTGAGGCAATGTGTTTCACAGTTAATTCAAATGCTTAACATCACATTCGGGGAATGGGGGCCATTATCCGGTCGGATTCTTATCCCCGCCGTCCGCGCCCGCGCCCGGTTGTGTCCGGGGGAATCGCATTTGCGCACGCAGCCCGGGCGTCAGTGGCACCAGATCCAGCCTGCCCCCATGCCCGCGCACGATTTCATCGACGATCGAGACGCCCAGCCCGCTGCCTGATGTTGGGCCCAGTTGGCGAAACCGTTCGCGCGCCGCGCTGACGTCCGCCTGGGATAGACCCGCACCGTCGTCCGAGACCGATATCACGATCGCGTCACCATCGGCGTTGGCGTCCAGCGCAATCCGTGTCAACCCGTGCCCGCCGTGGCGAATCGCGTTATCCAGCAGATTACGAACCGCCTCGCGCAGCATGGTCGGGTCGCATTCCAGCGGCTCCAGGTCCTGTTGGACGTTGACTGCGATGGGGATGTCCGTGTCGTTCGACCGCTGATCCGCGCGTGCCCAGTCTTCCAGCGCGCTGGCCAGATCGATCGTATCGCGCGCCTGAACCGGACCCGCCGCCTTGGCACGTTCCAGCAGCAACAGTTTTTGCCCAAGGTCCGCGGTCTCGCGCGCCGCATCCAGCAGATCGGCAGACCGGCTGCGCGCCTCTTGCGGATTTGGCGCGGACTGGACCGCCTCGGCCAGCGAGAGGACACCTGCGATCGGGTTGCGCAATTGATGTGCGGCGTTCGAGATGAACTCGGACTGCGCCGTCATGCTGCGCGACACCTGCGCGAAAAGGCGGTTCAGCGTCTCGACCACGCCTTGAACTTCGGACGGGACGGCGCGTTGGATCGGGGTCAGCTCGTCGCTGGACCGGCGCGCAATTGCGGCCTCCAGATCCAACAGCGGGCGCAGCCCCAACCGCACCCCGAACCAGACGATCAGGGCCAGCGAGACGATCAGCCCGGCTATCGCCAGCAGCGACCGCATCACCAGATCGCGCACAAACGCCGACCTGATCGCCGTATCCTGCCAGACGGTGGTGGTGAACACGCCCGCAAACCCGTCCACCTGCGCCGTGTTCTGCAGTCGAACGCCACTGACGGTGCGGCCCAGATAGGTGGCCTGGAAATAGGTCGGCCCGGCGATCTCGGATGATGGTCGAGGGATGCCCACGGGCGGGGTGGCATAGCCCGCGACAATCACTCCATCGGGCGCGTAGACGTGATAGAACATCTCTCCCCCCGATGTATCTGCCAACAGATCCCGGGTCCGAGGCGACAGCGCATCCCCGCCCGAGATCGCGACATCATTCGCCACCGCCAGTGCCGCCGACAGCAGGCTGTTGTCGAAAACCTCGGCCGCCGTGCGTTGCGCGTTGTTGACCTGCCAAAGGCCTACGAAGGCCGCCACGACCAGCAACGGCAACAGGATGATGACGGTCAATCGCATCCTCAGCGACATCGCCCCGGTCATGGGTCCGTCACCACCAGGGCATAGCCGATGCCCCTGTTGACCTTGATCGCAACACCATGCCCCGCCAGGCGCTTGCGCAACCGCGAGACATAGACCTCGACCACCTTCTCGTCGGTTTCGCTGCCGACGCCGTACAGCTGATCCAGCAGCCGGTCCTTGGACATCGGCGCGCCCCCGGCCTCGGCCAGTGCGACCAGCAGCGCCAGTTCGCGCCGCGGGACATCCAGCGGCCCGGCATCCGACAACAGTTGCGGCGTTTCGACATCCAGCGTCAGGCCGCCCAGCGCCAGGCTGCGCCGTGGGGCCTTGTCCTTGCGGCGCGCCAGCGCGCGGACCCGTGCGGCCAGTTCGTCCATCTCGAACGGCTTGACCAGGTAATCGTCCGCGCCTGCGTCCAGACCGGTCACCCGATCCTGAGTGGTCGAGCGGGCGGTCAGCAGGATCACCGGCCGGGGATCGCCGCGACGCCGCAGATCGCCCAGGATCTGCAGACCGTCCCGCCCCGGCAGATTGATGTCCAGAATGACCAGATCGCAACTTTCGCGCCGCAGGAACGCGTCCGCCTCGTCGCCATTGTCCAGCATGTCCACCGCGTGACCATCGTCGGTCAGCCGATAGGCAATGCCCTTGCGCAGGCTCTGGTTGTCCTCGACCAGCAGGATCCTCATGCCCGAGTTTTTCCGCCGATGAAGGCTTAGTGCAAGCTTCATGCGCAAGTTTGGGACCGTCAAACCGGGGAATCACCGGCTTGGTCATGAATTTCGGCGCGCAAAGCGTCGACAAAAGGGAGGACATCATGACACTTTCGAAAACCACGCGCCGCGTGGCCGTTGGGCTTGTGGCCGCAGCGGCGGCGTCCGTCGCAACAGGCGCCAGCGCAGGCGGCCACGGCATCGACCTTAGCGGCAAGACCGTAGAATGGGTGATCCCGTTCTCGGAAACCGGCGGCTCGGCCAAATGGGCCAACTTCTACGCCCCACTGCTGTCCGAAGCTCTGCCGGGCGAGCCCACGGTCGTTGTAAAGTTCATGCCGGGCGCGGGCTCGACCAAAGGCGCGAACTGGTTCCAGGGCCAGACTTACGAGGATACGCAAGGCACCGTGATCTTCGGCACCTCGGGGTCCACGCAGTTCCCCTACCTGCTGGGTGATCCGCGCGTGCGCTATGAATACAACGACTGGGAGGTCGTTCTGGCCTCAGGCACGGGCGGCGTCGCCTATCTGCCGCCTGATCTGGCGGGCAAAATGGACGGTCTGGATGCCTCTGGACTGAAAGACACGGACTTCATCTATGGCAGCCAGGGTGCTACCCGTCTCGATCTGGTGCCGCTTCTGGCCTGGGAAATGCTGGGCCTGAATGTCGAGCCTGTCTTCGGCATCAAGGGTCGTGGTGACGGTCGTCTGATGTTCGAACGCGGCGAGGCCAATATCGACTACCAGACCTCGTCGTCCTTCCTGTCCGGTGTGACACCGCTGGTCGAAGCAGGCTCCGCCGTGCCGATGATGAGTTGGGGCGCGCTGGATGCGGACGGCAATGTTGTACGTGATCCGACCTTCCCCGATATGCCCACCTTCAAAGAGGTA
>CAYWND010000062.1:0-9999 GCA_964459085.1 uncultured Oceanibium sp.
GATCCGAGAAAACAGGCCATATCAGCCCGCTTAAACAACACACTTGCCCGGGGGTGGAGGGGGCTGGCCCCCTCTGGCGCCGCATCAGGAAAGGGACCTGACCGATGGGCTTTCTGGACATTAACAACGCAACCAAGTCCTACGGAAACGTCGAGGTTCTGCACAAGGTCGATATCTCGGTTCAAGAGGGCGAGTTCCTTGTGCTGGTCGGGCCGTCCGGGTGTGGCAAGTCCACGCTGCTGAACATGATCGCCGGTCTGGAAGAGATCACCAGCGGAGAGATCGCGATCAAAGGCGCGGTCATGAACGGCGTGCACCCGTCCAAGCGCAACATCGCCATGGTATTTCAGTCCTACGCGCTTTATCCGAACATGACCGTGGGCCAAAACATCACCTTCGGGCTGGAAATGCACGGTGTGCCAAAGCCCGAACGTGACAAGGCCCTGAAAGATGTCTCGGCGATGTTGCAGATTGATCAGCTCTTGGACCGGAAACCGGGCCAACTGTCCGGCGGCCAGCGTCAGCGTGTGGCAATGGGGCGGGCCCTGGTTCGCGATCCGGACGTGTTTCTGTTTGACGAGCCATTGTCCAACCTGGATGCCAAACTGCGCGTCGACATGAGGACCGAGATTAAGAAACTGCACCAAAGTCTTGGAACCACGATTGTTTATGTCACTCATGATCAGATCGAGGCGATGACGCTGTCGACCCGTATCGCGGTCATGAACGGCGGCTATGTGCAACAACTCGGAACACCCAAGGAGATTTACGACGCGCCCGCAAACCTGTTTGTCGCCAGTTTCATGGGATCGCCGTCGATGAACCTGATCCCGGCGACGGTGCGCGTGGATGGGAACGCTATTCTGGCGGATCTGACTGGCGACAGCGGACCGGTTTCTCTGGCCTTCGCGAACGCCTCGGACCAGTTGCGGAGCTACGATGGCAAGCAGATCATCCTGGGCATCCGGCCCGAGGCAATCACAGATCCAGATGGCGCCGATCGCAACTCGACACATGTCGAGATGGTGGAAAACGAGGTTGTTGTGACTGAACCTGCGGGTTCGGACACTTTCGTAACCACGCAGTTTGCGAACAAGGACGTGATTGCAAGGATGCGGGCCGACGCAGACGTGCGGCCAGGTCAGCGTGTACCGTTTGCCATCAATATGGAGAAGGCCGTGCCATTCGATCCGCAGACAGAAGATCGGATTGCATAGATGCAAGGCCGAACATTTACCTGATGTGCGAGTACAGGAATTCCGTGTAACGATTAGAAAAGTACTAATTACCTTAGTGTTGTTCATCATTTATACCGGGTTCTCGGGGGGTCGTACTGCTGATCAACAACATATCTCGTAAATTAACATAATAAACATTATCTGAATAATCGACAGATCCTACTCCTACCCGCATCAGGCTTTTGATGTTGCTAGACCGGAATGGTTTTCAGACGGATGTGGCATTGCGTTTCAGCGACATCAGGAACTGCGCGGATCACATCAAGCATGTTGTCGATGTCTGACAAACTGTCGGCGCGCAACTCTACAACCAGATCGAAGGATCCGCTTAGCGTGGAAACCTCGTTGACGCCAGAGATCTTACGCAATGCTGCCAGAACCGCCCGCCCGTCATTCGCTCGGACGCGGACCAAAGTGAACGCGCTGACCTGCCGTGCCGCGTATTCCTCGCCCAGGTCCAATGTAAACCGCTGGATGATGTCCTGATCGACGAGGCGCTGAATACGGTTCTGGATCGTCCCGCGCGAGACATCCAGACGCTCTGCCAGAACCGTGGCGCTCGCTCTGCTATCCTTTTGCAGCAGGGATATCAGTGCCTGATCAAGATCATCCATCGGGCTTGGCTAGCAGAAAGACAGAAAACTGGCAAAGTGTAAGCTGGTTCTGTCTTTCTTATGACATGCCCATGCCGCAAGCTTCTCGAAAACCAAGGAGAGCAGGATGAAGGCTGTCGCAGTTTTGGGCATGGGCAAAGTGGGCATGTTGGCCTGCGAATTGCTGCACCAGGCAGGTTTTGAGGTGAGAGGATACGATCTGCGCGACGGCCCGGGGCATCTGCCCTTTCCGATCCAGCGTTTGGACGTGACGCAGGATGCCGAAGTGGCGACTGCCTTCGCCCAGGTTGACGCCGTGCTGTCCTGTCTGCCCTACCATCTGAATCTGTCGCTGGCCCGTGCTGCCTGTGCAGCAGACATCCACTATTTCGATCTTACGGAAGATGTGCCGACAACCCAGGCCATTCTGGATATGTCGAAAAGCGGGAACAGGCTATTGGCGCCGCAATGTGGACTTGCTCCGGGGTTTGTCGGGATCGTTGGCGCGCATCTGATCGCCAGCCTCGACACCTGCCGCGCCTGCCGGATGCGCGTCGGCGCCCTGCCCCAGAATCCCAGTGGCCTGATGGGCTATTCGTTCAACTGGTCGCCGGAAGGCGTGGTCAATGAATATCTCAACGATTGCGAGGTGTTGGAGGGCGGCGAGATCAAGCAGGTTTCGCCCATGGAGTGGATCGAGAAGCTTTATATCGACGGCGTAGAGCTTGAAGCATTTACGACCTCGGGGGGACTGGGCACCATGTGCCAGACCTATCATGGCCAGGTCCCGGATATGGATTACAAAACAATGCGTTATCCTGGCCACGCCAAGATCATGAACTTCTTCTTTCACGAGCTTTTGATGCGGGACAGACGCAAAGAGGCGGGCGAGATCCTGGTAAATGCCAAGCCGCCTGTTTCCGACGACGTTGTCTATGTACACGTCGCCGCTGAAGGGACTCGGAACGGTACGTTGCTGCGCGAAGAGTTTGTGCGTGCCTACAAGCCGATGAAATTGGCAGGCAAACGCCGCACGGCGATTTCATGGACAACGGCCTCATCCGTTGTGGCAATCATGGAGATGGTGCGCGGCGGGGCGCTGCAGGCGTCGGGGTTCCTGAAACAGGAAGATGTGCCCTTGGACGGGTTTCTGGCGACGTCGACAGGGTCGAACTATGCTGCGGACTAGAGTGGGCAGATCTCTCTGGTCGCCCGACATAGCGCGATTGTCGGGTACCCGAAGCGCCCTTCCCCGGCAAGGGGCTGGACATTCCATGCGCGTCGCGTGACATGCTTGGCGGGTATTGAACTAATCGGGAGTTTCACGTGATCGCGCAATCAGGGCATCCAACGGATTTCTGACCCATGGACCGCGTTGCGATTGTCGAGAGCAACTTTCGTCGCCGGGTTTCCGATGGGGACCTTCCGGTTGTCTCGCCAAAAGGCGCCCTTGCGCCGGAACGGGCCGTCGGTCTGTTTCGGGCCCAGGTCCTCAGCCGTGCGCTGGATCTGGAAAGCCGTGCGATGCAGGCCGCCGGCCAAGGATACTACACGATTGGATCGTCCGGACACGAAGGGATGGCGGCTGTTGCCGATGCGTTGCGCCCGACCGATCCGGCCTTTCTACACTATCGTGATGGGGCTTTTCAGATTGCGCGTGCCGCTCAGGTTCCCGGACAGACTGTGTTGTGGGACATGCTGCTGAGCTTTGCCTGTTCGTCCGATGATCCGATCTCGGGCGGGCGTCACAAGGTCTTGGGATCCAAGGCGCTGAATATCCCCCCGCAAACCTCGACCATTGCCAGCCACCTGCCCAAGGCCGTTGGCCTTGCCTATGCGATTGCCGCAGCCAAGCGGCACGCACCCGAGCACGAGGTATACCCTCGGGATGCGATTGCCGTGTGTTCGTTTGGCGATGCCTCGGTCAATCATTCGACGGCGCAAGGGGCCTTCAACGCCGCGGCCTGGGCCAGTTTCCAGTCGATTCCCCTGCCCTTGCTTTTTGTTTGCGAGGACAATGGCATCGGCATCTCGACACGAACTCCCAAGACCTGGATCCAAGCGAATTTTTCCGCGCGTCCGGGGATCCGGTACTTTGCTTGTGACGGGCGCGACATCTACAACACCTTTGCGGCGGCGCGGGCTGCGGCGGATTATGTCCGCAAGCACCGCAAACCTGCCTTTCTGCACGTCAGTACAATCCGGCTCTATGGTCACGCGGGTGCTGATGTCGCCACAAGCTATCTGCCGAAGGCCGAAGTCGAGGCGCAAGAGGCGCAGGATCCGCTGATCATGTCCGCCGCGCTGCTTCAGGCAGCGGGGGCGCTGCCAGCCAAGGACGCGCTGCGGATCTATGACGAGACCCGCAGTCGGGTCAGCCGCACTGCGGCCGAGGTGATAAAGCGCCCGCGCCTGAAGACCGCGCAGGACGTTATGCAAAGCCTCGTACCCCCAAAACGCGACTGCGCCCCATCGAACGGGCCGGGTGCGGCTGAGCGGGCAAAGGTGTTTGGCGCAGATCTCAAGGCACAGCAGGACAAGCAGCCGATGAGCCGCCTTATCAACTGGGCGCTGCACGATCTGATGCTGGAACATCGCGAAATCGTAGTGATGGGCGAGGATGTTGGCCGCAAAGGCGGCGTTTATGGCGTGACGCAAAAGCTGGAGGCGCGCTTTGGCGCGGACCGGGTCATCAACACACTGCTGGACGAACAATCCATTTTGGGGCTGGGCATCGGCATGGCCCATAACGGCTTTTTGCCCATGCCCGAGATCCAGTTCCTGGCGTATCTGCACAACGCCGAGGATCAGTTGCGGGGCGAGGCCGCGACATTGCCGTTCTTCTCGCGCGGGCAGTACACCAACCCTATGGTGGTGCGCATTGCCGGGCTTGGATACCAGAAAGGGTTTGGCGGGCACTTCCACAATGACAACTCGGTCGCTGTGTTGCGGGACATCCCGGGCCTGATACTGGCCTGCCCTTCCAACGGCGCGGACGCTGTGATGATGTTGCGGGAATGCGTGCGTCTGGCGCGCGAGGAACAACGGCTTGTCGTCTTCCTCGAACCCATCGCCCTCTATCCGATGCGCGATCTTCACGCCGCCGGTGACGGCGCTTGGATGCAGCACTATCCCCCGCCCGGCGAGACGATCCCATTCGGCCAGATCGGCCAGACCGGATCGGGCACTGACCTGGCAATCGTTACGTTTGGCAACGGGACTTACCTGGCGCATCAGGCCCGGGACCAGCTAAAGGCGGACATCCGTATCATTGACTTGCGCTGGCTGACCCCCCTGCCCGTCGAGGCAATGATCGAGGCGGTGCGTCCCTGCAAGCGCGTCCTTGTGGTTGACGAGACCCGCGCCACGGGCGGCGTGTCCGAGGCGGTCATCACCGCGCTGGCAGGCGCCGGTTTGCAGGCGACGCGCCTGGCGGCCGAGGATAGCTTCATCGCGACAGGCCCGGCCTATGGGGCCACCCTGCCATCGCGCGATAGCGTCATCGCCGCCGCAAGGGGCTTGCTGAGGTGAAGACTGCGGTCCTGATATGCCCGGGCCGAGGCACCTATAACGCGGCCGAATTGGGAACGCTTGGGCGCCACTTCCCGGATGCGGAAATGTTGGCTCGGTTTGATGCCAGGCGTGCGGCTCTGGGTCAGGACACGCTCAGCGCGCTGGATGGCGCGGCGCGGTACTCCCAGGCCAAACATGGACGCGGTGACAATGCTGCTGGCCTGATCTACGCCGCCAGCCTTGGCGATGCGCTATGCCTCTCGGATGATTTCGAAATTGTCGCTGTCACGGGCAACTCCATGGGCTGGTACACGGCTTTGGCCTGTGCAGGCGCCGTCAGCGCAGACGACGGTTTTGATATCACCACGACCATGGGTCGGATGATGCACGATCATGGCCGGGGGGGTCAGGTGCTTTATCCTCATATGGGCGACAACTGGCAGGTCGACACGACCGCAAAACAGCGGCTGTTGGCGCAGGTCGCTGAAATCGGATCCCGTCCCGATCACGTGCTGGCATTGTCGATAGATCTGGGTGGGATGTTGGTGCTGGCCGGGAACGATGCCGGGCTCGCCGTCTTTGAACAGGCGGTCCCGCGGCGCGACCGCTTTCCGATGCGATTGCAGGGCCATGCCGGGTTTCATTCGGTACTGGTTGCGCCCGTGTCCAAGACGGCGCTGGACCACTTTTCGGTCGAGTTGTTCTGTCAGCCCCGGATCCCGATGATAGACGGCCGCGGTCAGATCTGGTGGCCGCATGCATCGGATATGACGGCGTTAAGGGACTATACCTTCGGACATCAGATCGCCCGCCCCTACGACTTTGCGCGCGCCATTTGCGTGGCGGCCCGGGAATTCGCGCCCGACCTGTTCATCGTGACCGGCCCCGGCACAACGCTGGGCGGCGCTGTTGCGCAATCGCTGATCGCTGCCGACTGGCAGGGGCTGACGTCTAAAATGGATTTTCAGACTTGCCAAGAGACGAACCCAGTCCTGATCTCCATGGGCCGCGACGATCAGCGCGCCTTCGTCGTAAACAGGGCGTCGAGTTGACTCTCACGCGCGCGAGACATGCCCTGACATTGTTTCGGCTCTGGGTACATATGTAGCAAACGCCTGGGGAAAATCCTGAAGCGATTGCAATGGATGGACCGTGTTCTGATAGCTGCAGCAACCGCCCGCGGATTGCCATGGCCCGTTTGATCCCAAACCTTCCCGGGCCTCAATTGTTGACGATCGGTGCACCGACCGCGTATTCCGAACAGTGTTGTCCAGAGAAACACGAAAATGTCGTTAAACGGCAATCCGGTGTCGCAATTTTTACATGAATTTTCCGCCACCCGGTTGACCTTCATGCCGTAATCTCATGCAATGAGGTCATAGAGCGTGACGAACGTTCGCGCCGATTGAATACCGCCGGCAACGCATCCGGCACGAACATTCAAGCGTCGACGACGGCGCATGGTCTGACAGGGAGAGTTTGATGACCAACAAAACCATCACCGGAAAACCGTTGCACCCAGCGGTTTCCATGTATGCCGAGGAATTCAAGGCGGGCAAGCTAAGTCGCCGTGAGTTCCTGGCACGCGCCAGCACGCTTGGCGCGACGACGGCCGTTGCCTATGGGATGATCGGATTGGACGCCCCTGCCCTGGCGGACGGCCACATCGCGCCCGGCGGAACCCTGCGAATCCAGATGGAAGTTCGCGCGCTAAAGGATCCGCGAACTTACGACTGGTCGCAGATCGCCAACTTCTCGCGCGGGTGGCTGGAGTACCTGGTTGAATACAACCGTGACGGTACCTTCCGCGGAATGCTGCTCGACAGCTGGGAAGTGAACGAGGACGCGACCGTTTACACGTTGAACGTGCGCCAGGGGGTTAAGTGGAACAACGGCGAAGACTTCACCGCGGAAGACGTCGTTCGCACGATCACTGGCTGGTGCGACAAGGACCTCGAGGGCAACTCGATGGCCGGCCGCATGGCGACCCTGATCGACGGTGATACCAACAAGGCACTCGAAGGCGCGATCACCGCAACCGACAGCCATACGGTCACGCTGACCCTGCCCCAGCCCGACATCACGCTGATCGCGGGCATGGCGGACTATCCGGCAGCGGTCGTACACAGCTCGTTCGCTGGCGGCAACCCGATGGACAACCCCATCGGCACCGGGCCTTACAAGCCGACCGAGCTGGAGGTTGGTGTAAAAGGAGTGCTGGAGGTCAACACCGATCACACCTGGTGGGGAACCGAGGTCTATGGCGGACCCTACCTTGATCGCATCGAATTCCTGGACTACGGCACTGATCCGGCCGCATGGCTGTCGGCGCTCGACTCGGAAGAAGTCGACATGCTCTACGAGTCGGTCGGCGAATTCATCGAGATTATGGATGGCATGGGTCTCGTGAAATCCGAGGCCGTGACAGCGGCAACTATCGTTATCCGCCCCAACTCGCTGGCCGAGGTTGATGGCAAGAAACCCTACGAAGACGCACGTGTTCGTCAAGCATTGTCAATGGCTGTCGACAACGCCGTGTGCCTCGAGCTTGGGTATTCGAACCTTGGAACGGTTGCGGAAAACCACCACGTCTGTCCGATCCATCCCGAGTATGCCGACATCGGCCCCGCGCCATATGATCCCGGCAAGGCCAAGGCCATGATGGACGAAGCTGGCATGGGCGACTTCGAGCACGAGTTGATCTCGATCGATGACGACTGGCGTCGCAATACAACCGACGCGGTTGCAGCGCAGTTGCGGGATGCCGGCATCAAGGTCAAGCGGACGATCCTGCCGGGATCGACGTTCTGGAACGACTGGGCGAAGTATCCCTACTCGTCGACGAACTGGAATATGCGCCCGCTTGGTGTGCAGGTTCTTGCGCTGGCGTATCGCGGCGGCGAGGCGTGGAACGAAACCGGGTTCAACAACCCCGAGTTCGATTCCAAGCTGAACGAGGCGCTGGCCATCGCGGACGCGGACAAGCGCCGCGAGGTCATGAAGGACATCGAACAGATCATGCGGGACGAAGGGGTTATCTGTCAGCCCTATTGGCGTTCGTTGTATCGCCATGCGCGCGAGAACATCGTGAACGCCGAGATGCATCCGACGTTCGAGATTCATCCCTACAAGATGGGCCTGTCGGCCTGATAAATCGAAAAGGGCCGTACCACAAGGTGCGGCCCTTTTCACATCAACGACCGGGTCAGAGAGCTCGGACAAATCAACGGGGACGTGCGCGGACACCATGACGTCCGAACAATACGCACACCATAACGGGGACCATTATGGGAGCCTTCATAATCAAGCGGTTCGGCGTCATGCTGTTGACCGCGCTTTGTCTGACCTTCGTGGTCTTCTTTCTTACAAACCTCTATCCCAACCTGGAAAAGCTGGCGAAATTCGAAGGCAACCAACGGATGACCGACGAAGAGGTCTCCCGGTGGATCGAAAACAACGGGCATGGTGGCCTTATGATCACCCGCTACGGGCAGTGGCTGGGTGTCGTTCCCGGTTGGACCCGCACCAACGATGACGGCAAGGACTTTGGTCGGTGCGTGACCCCCGGAGAGTCGATCGCCGACAGCCCGTCGTTCTGTGGTGTCCTGCAAGGTGATTTCGGCTATTCGACGGTGTTTCGAGACGATGTCAGCGGCATCATAGGCACGCGCCTGGCCGCGACGGGAAAACTGATGTTCTGGGTGATGGTCGTCATGGTGCCGTCTGCCCTGATCGTCGGCGTATTGGCCGGGATGCGCGAAGGGTCGCGAACGGACCGATCCCTTTCGACATTCTCGATCGCGACGACCGCAACGCCCGAATACGTTTCGGGGGTTATTTTCATAACGATCTTCGCATCCTCGGTGGTCGGCCTGAAATGGTTCAAGGGCACGGCAACCTCGGCAATAGACAACATCACATTCGAAAACTTCACTCTGCCCGTTCTGACGATGGCCCTGTATGGGATGGGCTACATCGCCCGCATGACCCGCGCCTCGATGGCCGAGGTAATGACAGCGCAGTACATCCGTACGGCCCGGCTCAAGGGCGTGAGTTTCCGCAACATCGTGGTCAAGCATGCGCTTAGGAACGCGCTGATCGCGCCCTTCACCGTTATCATGCTTCAGTTCCCGTGGCTGCTGACCGGGGTGGTCATTGTAGAGACGTTGTTCAACTACAAGGGCTTTGGCTGGACACTGGTACAAGCAGCGGGCAACAACGACATCGAGCTTCTGTTGTCATGCTCGGTTGTGGCGGTGTTCGTCGTCCTGATAACGCAGCTGATATCAGATATCGGCTATGTTTATCTCAATCCGCGCATTCGCGTAAGCTGAGGGGGACCGAGATATGGAACCTCTTGGCTGGGGCGGCATAATTGCGCAAATCCTGATCCAGTTCCTTCCGGTCTGGATCGCACTTGGGGTCGTGTTCGCGGCGTCTATCTACACCAAGAAGACAACCGGGCTCTACGGCAAGCTCTTCGACAGCCCCATTGGAATGGTCGGCTTTGGCCTGGTCATGTTCTGGGTGTTCACGGCCTTCTTTGCCGACTTCATCATCACACATGACCCGCTGGTGCAGGTCTCGGGGATGAAGAACAAGGTGCCGGGCACGGCGGTGCCCGAGGGCACAGACGGGTTCGAGTACTACCTGCT
>CAYWND010000063.1:0-9814 GCA_964459085.1 uncultured Oceanibium sp.
CGGGAGATCACTGAACTGATCGAGGCGCAGCGCGGCTATGAACTGAACGCCAAGGTTATCACCGCCGCCGACCAGATGCTTGGCGCAACGACGCAGATCAGATGAAGCTGATATCTCTTTTCGTGGCTCTGTTTCTGGCGGGTCTTTCCGGCGCTGCTGCCCAGACGCTGACCGCCGCCCGGACAGTGCCGGCCAATACCGTTCTGACGGCTGCGGATCTGGTGCTCAGCGACGCGCGCCATGTCGGCGCGCTGTCTTCGGCCGACCAGGCTGTGGGTCTGGAGACGCGGGTGACGCTCTATGCCGGCCGACCCGTCCTTGGCGGCCAGGTCGGCCCGCCCGCAGTGGTGGGCAAGAACCAGATCGTGCCGCTGGTTTTCGGCAGGGCCGCCCTGCGGATCGAAACCGAAGGGGGCAGACTGGACCGCGGCACCGTCGGTGCACGCGTGCGCGTGATGAACCTCGCATCACGGGCGGTTGTGGTCGGCACGGTGACCGAGGATGGAACAGTGAGGGTAGGCAGATGAAGTTTGCACACATAGCGGCTGGGTCGCTGATGTTATTGGCGATGGCCGGATGCAGCAGGCTGGAGAATGTCGGCCAGGCCCCGTCGTTCTCGCCCGTGGGGACACCAGTGGATCCGATCCCGGCGGCGATCACGCCGCAGCGGAAGTCACTCGCCCAGGCTGCGCCCGAAATGCACCGCCGAGGGCGCGAGCGCGCCTCGCTCTGGGGATCGGGACCGACGGCCCTGTTCGGGGATCGGCGCGCCAGTCGGTTGGGCGATATCCTGACCGTGGTCATCGAGATCGATGACGAGGCGCAGATCCGGAACTCGACCGCCCGGTCTCGGTCGGGGTCCGAAAACGTGGCCGTACCCGACCTGCTGGGTCTGCCGCAGCTGGCCGGACGCTTGCTGCCGGCTGGCGCCGGCGTGGATCCGCTGGCCAACCTGTCCTCGACGTCCGCATCGGCCGGGGATGGCAGCGTGAACCGCAACGAGGAGATCACCCTGCGGCTGGCCGCCACCGTCATAGACGTGCTGCCCAACGGCCATCTTGTGGTTCGCGGAAACCAGGAAGTTCGCGTGAACTACGAGTTGAGGGACCTGCAGGTCATCGGCATCGTCCGCCCCGAAGATATCTCGCGCCAGAACCAGATCACCTATGACAAGATGGCCGAGGCCCGGATCGCCTATGGTGGGCGCGGCCAGATCTCGGATGTTCAGCAGCCCCGGATCGGCCAGCAGATCGCCGATATCATTCTGCCCTTCTAGGAGCCGCAGGTAATGCGCAAGCTGATCGTTCCCCTGATTGTTTTCGTCGCGGCTGCGGGGGGTGTTGCCGGGGGATTGGCCTTCAAGCCCAAGAAGGAGCCTTGCGCCGAAGGGGACCCCTGCGCCGAGGCCGAAAAAGAGCCTGCGCCTGCGCCCGAAGGCGCATCCGGATATGCCGAGCTGAACCGACAGTTCGTGATCCCGATCCTGGACCAGGAACGGGTGGTCGCGCTGGTGGTGTCGTCGCTGGCGGTCGAGGTCGCGGAAGGGGCGACCGAGACCGTGTTTGAACGCGAGCCAAAGCTGCGCGATGCATTTCTGGAAGTGTTCTTTGTCCATGCCCATGGCGGTGGGTTCGATGGCGAGTTCACCTCGTCCCGCGCAATCCAGGAGCTGAAGGACAAACTGAGGGAAGCAGCGCTGCCGATCATGGGCGCCGAATTGCGCAACGTCCTGATCACCGAGATCGTGCGGCAAGAGCTTTAGCCGCACTTGCCACGCCGTGCTGCGCTATCTGCGGTGCTTCGAATTCAGAATATCGACAATCCGGCTGCGCGCCCGTGCCCTTGCGAGGTCCTTTTGCGCGGCCAGCAGCCGCGACCGGCGCCGGGCCTGTTCGGGCGAAAGCGATCTGGCGCCCCGTGCCGCTGTTGCCTCGATCAGGGCGCGCAATGCGAACTCGCCAGGGGCGTCTGCTGGTGCGGACATGGCCTTGGCCAGGTTGCTCTCGAGCGATCGGGCACGTCCCAGAAGCTGCTCGTATGCGGCTTTTTCAGCGCCCAGACGAGCTTCGAACGCGGTTTCAGCGACATTGGCCAGATGTCGAATGCGGTTCAGACGATCAGGTTTCATCGCTGCCCCATCCGCCTTGCTGACGGGCCCGCTCGCGCATGCGGTCGCTGAACCGGATCGCTGCGGCGACGGCGCGATAGTGATCCGGATCGATCTCGCCCCCGATATCGACAAGGGCGTGAATGCTGCGCGCGGTTGGCGGATCGCGGTGCACGGGCACGCCCGCGGCTGCCGCCACTTCGCGGATGCGTGCGGCGACGTGATCGGTGCCCTTGGCGACACAGACCGGCACGGTACCGGGCAGGCGAGACCACGTCAGGGCGACGGCATAGTGCGTCGGGTTGACGATGACCACGTCCGCACCCGGCACATCGGCCAACATGCGGTTGGTCGCGATCTCGGTCGCGCGGGCGCGGCGGCGAGCCTTGAAGACGGGATCACCCTCGGCCTCTTTGGTTTCGTCGCGAATTTCCTTGAGCGTCATGCGCAGCTTGCGGCTGTGATCGAACCTGACCCAGGCAAGATCAATCGCCGCCAGAACAGCGGCCGCCGCGACCACGGCCAGCAGGAATTTCTCCAGCAGGACGAACGCCAGCGCCACGACACCCGGGGCCGTGCCCTGGACCGATCCGACCAGGCGATCCCGCTCGGCCAGCATCAGCAGGACGACCAGGACGGTGA
Source organism: uncultured Oceanibium sp. (assembly GCA_964459085.1). GTDB lineage: Bacteria > Pseudomonadota > Alphaproteobacteria > Rhodobacterales > Rhodobacteraceae > Halovulum. Next base: position 2,750 of record CAYWND010000063.1, read on the forward strand.
CTATGGCGAGTTTCACGAAGCGTTTAAGAAACTCGACCATGCCGGTCAGACCGAACTTGTTCTTGAACCCCGCGATGGGCGAGATGCGCTGAAGTTTCGGCAGGACCTTTTCCGGGGCCACGACAATCGACCGCTGCGCCAGCAGCGAGACGATCGCGGTGACGGCGGGCACCAGCAACAGCGGCGAGATCGCCAGCAGCGCACCGCCGATCAGCGAGGCCGATGTCAGCTGTCCGCCCGGGCCCAGAATGCGGCCGCTCAGCGTGTCCGCATGCGACAGGAACACCGCAAGCTGCGATCCGAAACCGGTCAGCGCGGATACCCCGGCGGCCGCACCGGCGATCAGGATGCCGCCGAAAACCGCGAATGTCGTCACCTCGTCCGAGCGGGCGACATCGCCTTTCTTGCGGGCATCATCGATCCGCTTTTGCGTGGGGTCCTGGGTGCGTTCGCCGCTGTCTTCGGTGTCCTGACCGTCCGCCATCTATCGGATCTCCAGCGGGGCGAGCAGATAGGCATCCAGCGCCTGAAACCACACGGTCAGCATGGCGCCGATCGCAAAGAGCAGGATCAGGATGGTCAATCCGGTGATCGCCGGTGCACCGACAAAGGCCACCATCAGCTGTGGCATTGCGCGATTGATCACGCCCAGCGAGACGTTGTAGACCAGCGCGGTCAGCACAAAAGGTGCGGCCAGCGTGAAGGCCAGATCAAACGCCGCCATGGCGTGATCCACCCCCCAGACATAGACCTGCGCGCCGGTGATCACTGCCCCAGGTGGCAGCAGGCGATAGGTTTCGAGGATCGAGGCCACGGCCCGGACATGCACGCCGAGGACCAGCGCCAGCGTCAGCCCCCCCATCAACAGCAGGTTGCCCATGGCGGGCATGGGATCAGGGGCAACGCCCGCACCGGCGATTTGCGCGATCGAGGTGGATTGCGCGGCGATGCTGCCTGCAAACTGCAGGGCCATCACGACCAGCCGCACCCCAAGTCCCAGCAGCAGGCCGATCATTGCCTCGGACAAGAGCATCAGCATCAGGGACGGTCCGGCGCCCGTTGGCACGCTGTAAGAAGGCGCAGCGGCAGGATAGACAATAACGCTGAGGGCAATGGCGACAGCCAGCCGCGAGCGGATCGAAAGAAACGCCTCGCCAAATCCCGGCAACATCGCGGCAATGGCGCCCACGCGCGCAAGCAGCAGGATCGCCACCAGACCCGCCGAATCCGCCAGATCGGCGATGGCCGCCAGAACATCGAAAATCGGGGTCATGCCATGCCAACCATCAGCGGGCGCAACTCGGTCCCGATCTCGTCGAACGACAAAACGGGGTTGCGGATGCCCTTGGCAGACAGAATGGTCTGGATGAACCGCCGCCGCCGCGTGGGCGTGACCACGGCGGCGTAGTGGCCATTGGCACTGGCATCACCGATCTTCTGTGCGACGCTTTCGGCCAGCTTGTTGAAGTCCTCGGGTGGCAGCGCGACGTCGATGACGCCGCCCGGCCCCTCGATCTGATGTTCCAAAAAACGCGCCTCCCAGTCCGGGGAGAGCTGGATCAAAGGCAACCGGCCATCCGGCGTGATCAGGGGCGCCGTGATCTGATACCCCAGTCGGTGCCGGGCGTGTTCCGCGATTGCCTCGGGCGTGGCCCCTGCCGCGGACATGTCCCCCACGGCCTCGAAGATGATAGGCAGATTGCGGATCGACACCCGTTCGGCCAGCAGCAGGCGGGTCACGGATTGCAGCAGTTCCACCGGCACCTTGTCGGGCACATATTCGTCCAGAATCCGCTTGTTCGCCGCTGCGCGTGTGGGGTCCGAGGGGCTGGCAAATTCGTCCAGCAAACGGCGCAGGGACCGGCGCGAGAACAGCCGCCCGAAGTTCTGCTTGAGCACCTCGAGCAGGTGGGTGGCAATGACCTCGGTCGGTTTGACGACGGCAAAGCCTGCCAGCGCAGCGGCTTCGTGCTCGGACGGGTCGATCCAGCGGGCCGGGGCGCCATAGACCGGTTCGGATACGTCCTGGCCGGGCGGTGCCATGCCCGCGTTGTCGGCCAACAGCATAAGGACCTTGCCGGTCTCGATCTCGCCGCGCCCGGCCTCGACCCCCTGGATCCGGATCGTGTACTCAGATGGCGGCAGGGTCGGATTGTCGGTCAACCGGATCTCGGGCAGGACAAAGCCGAATTCCTGTGCGACGTGGTTGCGCATGTTTACGATCCGCGCGTCCAGCCCGGTGGACTGTTCCATGATCGACGAGACCAGTTCGTTCCCGAATTCCAGATGGATCTCGTCCAGATCCAGGATATCGCCGATGGTCTTGGCAGGCGGCGCGGCGTCGTCCGCATCCTCGGCCGCCGACACTTCAGCCGCATTGCGCGCGACACGCTGCGCCACAAAGGCCATCACCCCCAACACGATGGCGCCTGCCAGAAACGGTCCCAGCGGCAGGCCGGGGATGAAGGCAAAAAGCGCCATCAGGCCTGCCACGGTCGCCAGTGCCACCGGATAGCCGCCAAGCTGCTTGAGCATGGTCTGGTCGGCCGAGCCCACGGCGCCGCCCTTGGACAGTAGGATCGCGGTGGCAATGGAGATCACGACCGCCGGGATCTGGTTCACCAGGCCGTCGCCAACGGTCAGTATCGAATAGGTTTCAAATGCCCGGCCAAGCGGCATGTCATGGACGAAAATACCGATTGCCAGTCCCATGATCAGGTTCAAAAGCGTGATCAGAAGCCCGGCGATGGCATCGCCTTTGACAAACTTCGAGGCCCCGTCCAATGACCCGAAAAAGGTGGTTTCCTCCTGCTCCAGGCGGCGGCGTTCGCGGGCCTCTTCGTGGCTGATGGCGCCCGAGGCGACGTCGCTGTCGATCGCCAACTGCTTGCCCGGCATGCCGTCGAGCGCGAAGCGCGCACCCACTTCGGCCATGCGGCCCGCACCACGGGTGATGACGATGAAATTGACGATCAGCAGCACGCAGAACACCACCAGACCCAAAAACAGCGATCCGCCCATGATGAACATGGCGAACCCCTCGATCACGTTACCGGCGGCGCTGGTTCCCTTGTGGCCTTGCCCGATGATCAATTTGGTGGACGACACGTTCAGCGACAGGCGCAGCATCAGGGACGCCAGCAGGATCATTGGAAAGGCCGAGAAATCCAGCGGGCGCTGGATGAAAAGGGTGTTGGTGAAGATCAGGATCGCCAGCCCGAACGAGGCCGCAAGCCCCAGATCCAGAACCACAGCGGGCATTGGCAGGACCATCATCACGATGACCGCCATCAGCGCGCAGGCCAATAGCACCGTGGGTTGATAGAGTTTTTCCAGCACACCGCCACCCATGTCTATTGTCCCCCGAACAGGCTGCCCGGCGGCCGGATCAGCAGCGAGCCCGCACGCGGCAGCGCGTGGATGACAGCCAGGCTGCCGGGTCCGGCGGGCAGCGGATCTGCCAGCGGACCGGGTGCCGAGACGACGACCGGTTCCGGCCCGGGAGGTGGCAGTTCGACAGGTGCTGCGGGCGGCGTAGCGGGCAACACCTCGCCCCCCGTCAACCGGGCCAGGATCCGGTCGAACCGGGCGCGATAGCGGGTTGCGAATTTCGGTGTTGCCGAATGGTATCGGCCCGCGGCCTTGGACCAGGTGCCCTTTTCGCCATAGAGGCTGCTGAGATAACGCGCGGCATAGGCGGCGTTGATGTCGGGATCGAACATCGCCTCGATCGAGGCAAACGCCTGGCCGTGCCAGCGATAGTTGATCTGGAAGCAGCCGACATCATAGCTGCGGGCGCCGCGGGCGTGGTGGGCACGGACATAGGCCAATGCCTCTTCGCGGGTGTCGAACCACTTGCCGACGCCTTCCATATTCACGGTCCAAGGCCAGGGCCTGTGGCGGCCATTCATCACCCGCCCGGTTTCGGTCAGGGTGATCGCCAGCAGCACGGGTTCAGGAACGCCCGCGCGGCGTGCGGCGGTCTGCCCGGCGCGTAGGCATATGTCGGAAATGGCATTGGCGGACGCATCTGTCGTCGCGGTGGCCGGAAGGGCCATCACGTAGCAGACCATCACAACGGCAAGCGCCCGCACGCATCGGGGCATTCAGGGATTCTCCTCTGACCTGTCCAGTGGTAGGGGTAGCGGATCAAGCGTTACCGAACGGCTAAGCCTGTCGGGAATTTGCGCCGCCTGTCGCACAAGGAGAAGCCGATGAACCTGCCTCGTACGCCGTCCTTTCGCCTGGACGGTCGCCGCGCGATCGTGACCGGCGCGTCCAGCGGGATTGGCCTTGGGGCAGCGGTGGCGCTGGCCGAGGCAGGTGCGGCCGTCACGATCACGGCGCGCGGGGCCGACAAGCTGCAGGCGGTGGCCGACGCGATGCAGGCGCAGGGGTGGGACGCCACGGCGCTGGCGATGGACGTGGCGGATCTGGAGGCCGCGCTGAAAGCCATTCGGGACGCGGGGCCGTTCGACATCCTGGTCAACAATGCCGGGGCGGCGCGTAACAAGTCCATGCACGAAACCACGCCCGAGGATTTCGATGCGGTGGCGGGGATCAACCTGCGCGCGGCCTATTTCATTGCCCGCGAGGTGGCCGAAGGGCTGAGTGCCATCAAGAAACCCGGTGTGATCCTGAACATGTCCAGCCAGATGGGCCATGTCGGCGGCATAGACAGAACCGCCTATTGCGCCACCAAGCATGGGATCGAGGGCATGACCAAGGCCATGGCGATCGAATACGGCGACCGGGGCATTCGCGTGAACACCATCGGCCCGACCTTTATCCGCACGCCACTGACGGTTCCAACCTTCGAGGACCCCGAGAAACTGGCCTGGGTGATGTCCAAGATAAAGCTGGGCCGGGTCGGCGAGGTCGAGGATATCATGGGCGCGGTGGTGTTTCTGGCCTCGGACGCGGCGGCGATGATCACCGGAACATCGCTACTGGTCGATGGCGGGTGGACCGCAGGCTAGGAGTTGCCCGGCCTGCGCCAGATCGGGCGCAGGCGCAGAAAGATCCGGTACCCCAGGTCGAGCAGCCACAGGAACGGTTGGCGGTCCAGCAGTCGCATAACAGGTGCAAGCCTTGGGTTGCGGCGCCACAGGGCCAGGAACGCGCGTGCACCGTCGATCAGCCGGCCATCGGCAAGGCGGACGTGAAACCGCGACAGGGCGGTTGCGCGGTCAATGCCGTCCGCCGTCTGGCCGGGGTCCGAGACATCGGTCCAGGTGATGTCCTGCAGCCCGGTCATCTGACGATAGGCCGCGACCTCGCGTCGGCACAGGGGGCAGGCCCCGTCATAGAAGGCTTCGACCGCGATGTCTGATTTGTTTGTCATGGCCGAGAGCTAGGGCCGTATGGCGTCGTGCCAAGGGGCGGGCTGACGTGGGCGATCATCCGATCAGCGAAAACGCCAGATCCGCAGCAAGCTGCGGTGCCTCTTCATGCAGAAGGTGCCCGTGGTCGGGGTAGTCGAGGACAGTCGCGTGCGGCATCCGGGCGGCCTGCTGACGGGTGGTGTCGGGGGGCACGGCGCGGTCGTTCAGACCCAATGCAAAGGTTGCGGGCGTCTTGATCCCGGGCAATGCGGCCAGCAGCGGTTCCAGATCCCAGGCCGCCATCATCCGCAGTGCCCCGTCGACATGGCCGGGATCGGACATCACCGCGCGATAAAGGGTAAGGCCGTCATCTTCAATCCGGCTGCCGGTTCCGGCGATCAGGTTCCGGACCGAAGGCGCTGTCCCTGCCGTTCTGGCAAAGACATGCGGGGTCAGCGGGTTTAGCGCCAGCAGCTTGGCAAGTGGCGGAAATACCAGCCCGGCGATGCCCTGAAACGGCATCAGGGCCGGGTTGAAGCCGAGCATATGGCGAACGGACAGGCCATCGAGCACCATTTGCAGAGCGATGGCGCCCCCGGCCGAATGGCCCGCGATCACGGTCGGCTGAAACCGCTCGGCGTCCAGCAATGCGGCAATGTCGCGGGCCATGGGTTTCAGGGCGCTGCCGCCGCTGCGGCGGGTGGTAAATCCATGTCCGGGCAGATCCAGGGCCAGCACCTCGGCCCGCGTCGCCAACAAGGGGATCAGATCGCGAAAGCTGTGCGTCGAGGCCCCGGCGCCGTGCAGCAGCAGGATACCTGGGCCCCGGCCCGTGCGCTGCAGATGCCAGGTGATCCCCGCGACATCGACAAAGCGGCTGCAGTCGGCGTTGGGCCATGTGGCGCTGTGCCGATCCCAGTTCATACGCTCAGCCCGCGCGGTCCAGGCCCGCCCGCATGGCGGAATTGATCCGGTGCGCATCCGCGCGCGGCATCGGAAGATAGGTGCCGCCCATGGTGTCGGCCAGTTCGCGTGCCGTCTGCTGCGGGCGCGGGGCGGTGTCGATCAGAAGGACCGGCAGACCGGCGGCGCGCACCAGGCGGGCCAGATCGCGGGCGTCCTCGGCGGCCTGCTGGCGTCCCGGCGATCCGTCGCGGGCAATGTTCGCCCGGCCATCCGTCAGCATCGCCAGATGCGCCGTTTGGCCCCGGCGGCGGATCTGGTCGGCCAGGGACAGCGCGGTCTCGAGCCCGCTGGCCAATGGGGTGCCACCCCCGCCAGGCAGGGCGGCCAGGCGGCGCTTGGCCTGCACCAGCGAGCGGGTAGGCGGCAGCAACACCTCGGCCGTCTCGCCGCGAAACGCGATCAAGGCGACCTGTTCGCGCCGGACATAGGCCTCGGCCAGCATCAACTCGATCGCGCCCTTGGTTTCGGCCAGACGCGTCATCGCCGCGGATCCGGAGGCATCGACGCAGAAGATCACCACCCGTTCCGTCCGTTGCCGGAATTGCCGGATGCGCAGATCGTCCGATGTGACAATCACCCGGTCCGTCGCGCCAGTCATGCGCTGGCGCAGGGGTTGCCAGGGCGCGGCAGCGCGCAGTGTGCCGATCAGATCCAGCCGGGCCCCGCTGCGCGGATCGCCCCGGCGGGTGCCTGCGGGCCGACCGCGAGCCTTGCCGCGCATATCCTCGCCCGCGCCGGCGGACTGGCCCGAGGACAGGCTGCCCTGGGCCTGCAG
>CAYWND010000064.1:0-9778 GCA_964459085.1 uncultured Oceanibium sp.
AGCGCTATGTCGCCTCGGACCGCAAGGTGGTGCGCCGGTATTGACGTGGTCAGACCGCGCCGGGGGGCGGGGCGAAACTGCTGGCGCTGGCCCGCTGCCAGCGGTCGAGATAGCCAAACTGGTCCGGCTCGCCCCGCAAAAGGAACCCTTCGGGCAGATAGGGATAGACATCATTTCCGGTGACCATGTCGCGATCGGTTTCGCGCATCATCAGGTGATGGGGCAGGAACTGCGAGGGGTGTTCCAGGCCGGCCGCGCCGGTCATCTCGGCCAGGGCTTTCATGGTGTTGGCGTGGAAACGATGCACACGTTCGGCCTTGTCTGGCACGTCGATGGCGCGCTGGCGCAGCTTGTCCTGGGTGGCCACGCCGACCGGACATTCGTTTGTGTGGCAGGCCTGGGCCTGGATGCAGCCCACCGCGAACATGAAGCCACGCGCCGAGTTCGCCCAATCCGCCCCAAGTGCCAGCGCGCGGGCGATGTCGAAGGCGGTGACCAGTTTGCCTGAGGCGCCGATCCGTACCCGATCTCGCAACCCGGCGCCGCGCAGTGTGTTGTGCACAAAGGTCAGCCCCTCGACCAACGGCATGCCGATGTGATTGGCAAACTCCAGCGGTGCGGCACCCGTGCCGCCCTCTTTGCCATCCACGACGATGAAGTCGGGGGTGACGCCGGTGTCCAGCATCGCCTTGACCATGCACATGAACTCGCGCCGGTGCCCGATGCACAGTTTGATGCCCACGGGCTTGCCACCCGAGGCATCCCGCAGGCGGGCCAGAAAGTCCATCATGCCGGTGGGCGTGGAAAACGCGCTGTGGCGGGCGGGCGAGATGCAGTCGGTGCCCATCGGCACGCCCCGCGCCTCGGCGATTTCGGGCGAGACCTTGTGTCCGGGCAGGACGCCGCCATGGCCGGGCTTGGCGCCCTGGCTGAGCTTGACCTCGACCATTTTGACCTGCGGGTCGGCGGCCTGGTCGCGAAAGCGCGCCTCGTCAAAGCTGCCATCCGGGGTGCGGCAGCCGAAATAGCCGGACCCGATCTGGTAGATCAGATCGCCGCCGCCCTGACGGTGATAGCGGCTGATCCCACCTTCGCCGGTGTCATGAGCGAACCCGCCGCGCGCGGCCCCTGTGTTGAGCGCGAGTATGGCATTGGCAGATAGCGCGCCAAAGCTCATCGCCGAGATGTTGTAGATCGAGGCGGAATAGGGGTGCGCGCAGTCCGGGCCGCCCACAGTCACGCGAAAGTTGCTGTCCTCGATCTCGACCGGCATGACCGAGTGCGTGATCCACTGGTAGCCGCTGTCATAGACCCGCTGCTGTGTGCCGAAGGGGCGTTTGTCGACCACGCCCTTGGCGCGCTGGTAGATGATCGAGCGCTCATCGCGCGAGAACGGTTCCTCGTCCTGGTCGCTCTCGATCAGGTATTGCCGGATCTCGGGGCGGATGCCCTCGAACAGGAACCGCATGTGGCCGATGACGGGGTAGTTGCGCAGGATCGCGTGGTGGCGTTGCGTCACGTCATAGAGGCCCAGCGCCCCGAGCGCCCCGAACAGGATCAAAGGCAAGGCGAACCAGCCGCTCCAGGCCGTGGCGATGAGGCTGGCCAAGGCAAGGACAATCGTGGCGGCGAATACGGTGTAGCGTTCCATGGCGGGCCCGGGTCGAAAGTGTTTCGCGACCGAGCATAGGCGGGCTACACCATCAGGGAAAGCGCGATGCGCAAGGCAAAAGGGGGGGTGGCAGATGCTGAGGATCTGGGGGCGGGCGACATCGTCGAACGTGCAGGCGGTGATGTGGTGTGTGGGCGAGCTGGATCTGGCCCACGAGCGCTATGATATCGGGCACCGGTTTGGCGGCACCGATACGGCGGAGTTCGGGGCCTTGAACCCCAATCGCACGGTGCCGGTGCTGCGCGATGGCGACGGGCCAGCGATCTGGGAGACGGGGGCGATCCTGCGATACCTGGCGTCGGTCCATGGCGCGGGTCCGTTCTGGCCCGATGATCCTGCGGCCCGAGCACAGATCGACAAATGGGCCGAGTGGGCCAAGATCAACATCGCGATCCCGTTCACCGTACCGGTGTTCTGGGCGGTGGTGCGCACGCCCCAGCATCAGCGCGACGGCGCGGCAATCGCGCGCGCGGTCGACGCTTTGGAGCGCAAGCTGGCAATTGCCGAGGACCGCCTGGGCCAGCGCGCTTTCCTGGCGGGTGATGATCTTACCCTGGCCGATATCCAGTTCGGGCACCTGCTGTACCGGTATTTCGACATAGATATCGCACGGGCCGACATGCCGGCGCTGCGGGCATACTATGATCGGCTGGTGCAACGGCCTGCCTACCGCCGCCACGTGATGGTGTCCTACGAGGACCTGAGGGCCTAGGTAGGGTGGGTATATATACCCACCCTACAGACGTGTGGGCTGTCAAATCCGTTCCAGGTAGAACTCGCCATCCGCGGTGTCCCCATCAATGGTGCCGCAGACCGTAAACGGAAACAGCCCAAGTTCGAATTCCTGCACAAATCTGCCTGCAAAGGTCTGATTGACACGCCGTGTCGCCCCGGGCGATCCGTCAGGCGAGATCTGGGTTTTCCCGCCCTTGACGCTGATATTGAGGGCTGCCGGGATCCGGTCCGGGGTCACGGGTTCGGTGATCGTGACCGAGGCGTTGGTCTCGTAAGAGGGGATCCAGCCGACGCCGACCTCGTCAGAGATGGCGGTGAACCCGGTGATGTCGCTGAATGTGACCGACGTCACCGCAGCCGTGAAGGTGCGCGGTGGGGATTCGGTCCGGTCTGAAAAATCGATCTCGACCTCGATCCGCCCCAGCTCGACCAATTGCGAGCGGGGATCGAGATCAAGACGGTACTGGCCGCGCATCTGAACCCTACCCGCCGTCAAAAGCTGTCTATGCGGCGTTAGGAAAGTGCGTGAACAGATCCGGCCATGGTCGTCGCGAAATGCAGCGAGGTCGTCAAAGTCCAACCCGCCGGTGTTCGTGGGGCTGCAGGATGATAGAAGGGCCGCAGAACAGGTGGCGCACAGCAGGTGAAATCGGATCATGCCAAAGTCCTTTTTGGTGTTGGTTGCAATCGGGGAATCGAAAGGTCACTCGCGCCTGTAATGGCGACAGGATAGCGCGGATCGACGCACGGGTGAAGTCGGGGCACGCGGGCGCTGCCCAAGTCCCGAGCACCGTGGCCCAGGCTCAGCGTTGCAGAACCCCGTGTTCGAGCGCATAGCGGGTCAGACCGGCGGTCGACGAGATCCCAAGCTTGCGCTTGATGTTCTTTCTTTGTGTCTCGACCGTGCGGACCGAGATATCCAGCTCGTGCGCGACCTGTTTGTTGGATCTGCCCGAGGCCAATTCCAGCAAAACGGTCTGTTCGCGGCTGGTCAGCGGCTCGCGCCCGGTTTCGGGCGAGATCACCTGTTCGGTGCCGGTGCACAGATAGGTCTCGCCGCCATGCACCTTTTCAATCGCCCTTACCAGATCATCGGTCGGCACATCCTTCAGCACATACCCGCGCGCGCCATGGCGCAGCGCGGTCTGGATATATTCCGGGGTATCGTGCATCGACAGGACCAGCACGCGCGCGCCCGGGTGGCGTTCCAGCAATAGTTCCGTTGCCGCCAGTCCGTTCAGATCGGGCATGTTGATGTCCATCAGAACAATATCCGGCTGCGCCTCGGCAAAGCGTTCCAGCGCCTCCTGGCCGTTGGCGGCCGTGGCCACGACCGTGACGGTGTCATAGGTTTCCAGCACGCCGCGCACGCCTTCGACGACCAGGGGATGATCGTCGGCAATCAGGACACGAATGGGATCGGGGTTCATGCGGATTTCCTGCGTTCGGGCGATGGTTCCTCGCCAGGGGCCAGCAGGTGGCGCAACGGCAGCGTCGCCTCGACAACCGTGCCTGCGGACGAGGATGACACGCGCAAGCGCCCGTCGAGATGTTCGATGCGTTCGGCCATGTTGCGCAAGCCCAGGCCACCCGTGTCGGGCCGGTCCTGGCTGCCCGCCCGCAGGCCGCTTCCGTTGTCCTGCACCTTCAGCGTCGCGCCGCGCCGGTGGCCATAGAGCTTGAGCGAGACGTGGCTGGCCCCGGCGTGGCGTTCAACATTGGTCAGGGCCTCTTGCGCCACACGATACAGCGCGGTTTTGGCCTCGGCGCCCAGACGGTTGCGAAAGACGACGGTCTCGAACTCGGTCTCGATCCCGGTGCGCTGGGCAAATTCGTCCGTCAGCGTCTTGAGCGCGGGGCCCAGGCCCAAATCGTCCAGGATGCCGGGTCGCAGGTCGCGGCTGATACGGCGAACCTCGTGGATCGCTGTATTCAACCCTTCGGTCGAGGCAGTGATGCCGTCGGCCACGCCGCCCTTGCCGGACCGCAGCCGCCGCGCCGCCGTGTCCAGCGCATAGCGCACGGAAATCAGGATCTGGCTGATACCATCATGCAATTCGCGCGCGACGCGTCCGCGCTCTTCTTCCTGGGTGTCAAAGATCCGCTGGGTCAGTTCCTTGAGCTTGGCGTCCGCCAGGCGACGCTCGCGAATATTGATCCAGATCCCCGATACGAACACCAGCAAGAGGGCTGCCAGCGTGATCGCGGCAATCCAGATGAATGTGCGTTGGATCCGCGCCTCGGTCGCGGCGCGGGCAGAGGCGACCTGGTCCATCACGTCGTCGATCCAGATGCCGGTGCCCACGGCCCAGCGCCAGTCCTGCCATCCTATGACATAGGAATAGATCGCCTCGGTCTGACCGGTCGACGGCTTGGGCCAGACGTACCGCACATAGCCGCCGCCGCGCCGGGCGGTTTCGATCAGGTCGCGGACGATGTAGTTGCCATCCCGGTCGGTAGCATCGAACCAGTTGCGACCGATCAGATAGGTTTGTTTGGGGCTGACCAGGTTGTTGCCCTGATAGTCGTAGATAAAGAAAAACCCGTCCTTGCCATAGGTCATCGCGGCCAGAATCTGGGTGACGCGCAGCTTGGCTTCCTCGTCATCGGGCAGGGCGTTGCCATAGATGTGCCCGACCGCGTTGCGCGCCAGGCTCATGTAATTGGCCAGTTCGGCCTGCTTGGCCTCGAGCAGCGAGCGTTCCAGCAGTTTCAGCTCTTGTTCGGCCAGCGCGCGGGCCTGATAGCTGACCAGAACCGCAATAGCCGAGACTGCAAGCACAAGCGGCACCGTGGCCAGAAGAAAGATCTTCTGACCATAGCTGAGGCGGAACCTCGGATTGCCGGTCTCTTCCGAACCCTGGGCCACGGATGCGCCTTTTCTCCCCCGGTGGGTCAGTTTGGGCCAAAAGCGGGCGGAAGGTCAACGCGGTGTCGACATCACAGAGCGTTGGGGTCGGCGTCCAGCGTGATCGGCTGGCCATGCGGGGTGGCCAGCGCCGCGCGCTGCCAGGCACGGGTCAGCGCTTCGACCTGCGGCTGTGCGGCCAGTCCTCGATCCGAGAGCAGGGATTGCAGCGTGTCCAGCCAGTGATCGAAATAGTCCGATCCGTCGGGGGCCGCGCCGGGGCCGTGAAGACGGCTGGAGAGGGCGTCGGTCCACTGGCCCCAGGTAAAATGTCCGGCCTCGGCCAATGCGACGGTCAGGGCAAAGGCCTGTGCCTGCCATGGCGCGTCAAAGGCGGGTGCGTCTTGGGGCAGAACACGGCCGGGTAGGTCAGGTTCCTCAGGCCGGGTCAAGATAGCTCTCCCACGCATCGATGTTGACCTTGTGCCCTGCGGCGGCATCGTCCCCCCAGAGCGTGGCTGCGTCGAAGGCGACTGTATAAAGGTATTGAGGCTGCTCGCCGTCGCCATGGGCATTGCTGTCGGGGTAGACATGCGGGGTGTGGACGATCTTGATTGTCCCGACCTTCTGACGCGCATACGACGGCAGGCGCGTATGGCCTGTCGGGTTGTGGTTGCGGGTGCGGACGCGATCGCCGACGGCAAACCGGGCAGGCGCGGTTTCGGGGCGGTCGGTCGGGCCGCCACGGGCCAGCGTTGGGGCGACGTCGGCGGGTTGCATTCGACGCTCGGGCCGCAATCCGGGGGACAACATGCGCCCTGCCGCCAATTCTTCGCCAGACACCTCGCCATGTTTTTGCAACAACGCCTCGAGCGCGGTGATCCAGATTTTGTAGTAGCTGTAGGACAGATAGTCGGCGGGTGGCAGGCTTTCACGGGCGTGGCGGCTTTCATCCAGGGTCCAGTGGCCCAGGGCGCCGCAAGCCAGGGTCACGGCCAGCGTGCGGGCCTCCCACGGGGCGTGGAATACCGGCTCGTTCGCCTCCGGTTCAACCGGGCCGAACCCCATCCGGCCGCCAAGATCCTGTGGGCCGTCCATCATCTGGTCCCCGGTGTCAGGGCCAGGCCGCAGCCGATCATGGCGTCGCGGGTGACCAGGTCCGCCAGTTGATCCTGGTCCATCCCATCGGTCCCTTCTGGGCGTTGTGGGATGACCAGATAGCGGAGCTCGGCCGTTGAATCCCAAACGGTTATTTCCACATTTTTCGAGAGGGTTATACCAAATACCTCAAGCACCTCTCGCGGTGCGCGAACCGCCCGGGCACGATAAGGTGGGGATTTGTACCAAACCGGCGGCAGACCCAGTACCGACCATGGATAGCACGAGCATAGGGTGCAAACGACCAGGTTGTGCTGCGTGTCGGTATTGAAGACAGCCTTCAGGTGTTCGCCCTGTCGCCCGCCATACCCCAGCGAGGCGACGGCCGCCGTGGCGTCGCGCCCCAACCAGTCCCGAAACTCGGGGTCGGTCCATGCTTTCGCCACCACGCGGGCGCCGTTTCTTGGGCCGACATCGGTTTCATAGGTCTCGATAATGGCGTCCAGCGCGGCCGGGTCGATCAATCCCTTTTCGATCAGGATCGTCTCGAGCGCGCGGACGCGCGCCGTCATCTCGTCCATTTCGTTGTCGTGGTGGTCGTGATCGTGCATCTGACCGTTGCTCTGAGGAATTTCGCGCTAACTACGGGATAGTCGGTATTTTCATGGCCGATGCAAGCGGATAGGGTCCGCGACACTGAACGATCCGCCGGGCGGGGTGTCCGGCAATCCAATACGGGAGGACAAACATGGATCGCCGTTCTTTCCTTAGAAATTCCGCGCTGGGCGGTGGGGCTGTTGCCGCAAGCGGCCTGGCCGCGCCCGCCATTGCGCAGGGCAAGCGTACGCTGACAATGGTTACCACCTGGGGCCGTGGCCTTGCGGGTGTGCACGACGCAGCCCAGCGGGTTGCCGACACGATTACCGCCATGACCGATGGCAACCTGACCGTCGACCTGAAAGCCGCAGGCGAGCTGGTTGGCGCATTCGAAGTCTTCGATGCCGTCACCTCGGGTCAGGCCGACATGTACCACGGTGCCGACTACTATTTCACCGGTCAGCACCCCGGCTATGCCTTCTTTACCGCCATCCCCTTCGGCATGACCGCCCAGGAGTTGCTGAACTGGTACTACCATGACGGTGGCATGGGTCTGCACGACGAACTGGGCCAGATCTTCAACCTCAAGTCGTTCCTGGCCGGCAACACGGGCGCACAGGCAGGCGGCTGGTTCCGCAAGGAAATCACCGGCCCCGAGGATTTCAACGGTCTCAAGTTCCGCATGCCGGGTCTGGGCGGCAAGGCGCTGGGCTATCTCGGCGCGTCCGTGCAGAACCTGCCAGGGTCCGAAGTGTACCAGGCGCTGGCCTCGGGCGCGATTGACGGAACCGAGTGGATCGGCCCCTGGGCGGACGAAAAGGCCGGCTTCCAGGAGATCACCAAGACCTACTACACCGCGGGCTTCCACGAGCCGGGCGCGGGTCTGTCGCTGGCCACCAACCGCGAGGTGTTCGAGTCGTTGTCACCTGCGCACCAGAAGGTGATCGAGGTGGCGGCGATGGAATGCCACCAGTGGAACCTGGCTCAGTTCCTGGCCAACAACGGTGCGGCGTTGCAGCGCCTGACCTCGGGCGGCGTCACGATCAAGGAATTCCCCGACAGCGTCTGGGATGCCTTCGGCGAAGCGTCGCAGAAAGTCTATGACGAGAACATGGGCGACGATCTGTTCAAGCAGATCTTCGAAAGCGTCCAGTCCTCGATGCGCGCGTCCTCGGGCTGGCTGGTCCGGTCGGAAGGCGCATACCGTGCACAGCGCGACCGCGTTCTGGGCTGATATCGCCTAACGGCTGCGCCCCGCAAGTCGGGGGCGCAGCCATCACCGGCCCGCGTCAGAGGCCGGATTCCCGGGAACCAGAGGGGGCAAGGGTGCAATGCTCGATCTATTGGTGTTTGTGTTCACCAATCTGTTCTGGGGCTTTGTGAATATCTTCAGGGCAGCCTTCGATCCGGCCTCGTGGTTGGATTGGTCCGATCGCACGGCTTTGGTCCGGTTCATCTATTACGGCGGGTCGGTCGAGTTCTTCTTTTCGGTCATAGCGCTTTTCCTGACGATCCTGGTGGCCGGACTGATCTGGCGCCGTTTCTTGTGGGGAGTGGTTGTCGGCCTCGAAGGGTTTGCCAACGTCACCGGGCGTCTCTTCGCCTGGGCCGGGCTGCTGATGGTCCTGCAGCAGGTGATGATCGTCTTTCTGCAGCGCATCTTTCGCGTGTCCGAAATCCAGCTGGGGCCGTTCGGATACTCGTTCACCCGTGACCTGAGTTGGTGGTCCGAGGAACTAAAGCTGTATAATGCGATGATCGTGGCGATGTGCTGTGCCTACACGTTTGTGCAGGGCGGACATGTCCGGGTCGACCTGTTCTATGCGGGCGTCCGGTTCCGCACCAAAAAGATCATCGACATGTTCGGATCGCTGTTCTTCATCATCCCGGCCATGACGCTGACCTGGATGTTCGGCTGGTATTTCATGTGGCGGCATCTGGTGACGCCCAAGGTCAGCGCATCTGACAAGCTGGAATTGCTGGAACGCAAGGCGCGGGTGATGAAGTGGAATGTCGAAACCATCGGGTTTTCGCCCAATGGGTTCGACGCCTATTTCCTGTTCAAGATCCTGCTGGTGGCGTTCGCGGGCATGATGTTCCTGCAGGCCTGGGCGTTCTTTTACCGTTCGCTGCTGGAGTATCTGGAAGGCGAGGCATCGGCCGGCAAGTATCTGGACAAGGATACGCTGGGCGACGAGACGGCCGAGAAGGCCGCGGAAATTCATTAGGGGGCAGGTGTCATGATCTTTGGCCTGGACGGCGTCGAAGTCGGTCTCATCATCGTGTTTTTCTGCCTGTTTGCGGGCATCATGTCGGGGTTCCCCGTGGCCTTCGCCATCGGCGGATCGGCCGTGATCTCGTTCGGGATCATCGCGGTTCTGGATGCCCAGGGCATTCTGGTGCACGAGGCGATTGACCAATCCAGCGCCGAATATTCGGCCCTGCTGGCCGAAGGTGTCGCACGCGAAACGATCAGTCATTTCCGATACCCCGAATTGCCCCTGATCGCGCAGCCCCTGTTCGATGGCGGGTGGGAGCGGGCGATCGACCGCAACCTGTCCTTCATCGTGAACCGCATGAACGAGCGTGTGCTGGCCGGCCCGTCGATCGAGACGCTTCTTGCGGTGGCCATGTTCGTGCTGATGGGCATCACGCTGGAGCGGTCCAAGATCGCCAACGACCTGCTGACGACCATGGCGCGGGTGTTTGGCCCGCTGCCCGGCGGCCTTGCCGTCTCGATCGTGGTTGTGGGCGCGTTCCTGGCGGCCTCGACCGGGATCGTGGGCGCGACCGTCGTCACGATGGGGCTGCTGGCGTTGCCGACCATG
>CAYWND010000065.1:0-9731 GCA_964459085.1 uncultured Oceanibium sp.
CGAATGCCGGGAATGCGAATACTGCCTGAACCCCAAGACCAACCTGTGTCAGAAGATCCGGGTGACACAGGGCCAGGGTCTGATGCCAGACGGATCCAGCCGCTTTAAATACAATGGCGAGAAGGTGTTTCACTACATGGGCACCTCGACCTTTGCCAATCATACCGTGGTCCCCGAGATCGCCCTGGCCAAGGTCCGCCAGGACGCGCCTTTCGACAAAATCTGCTATATCGGTTGCGGTGTGACGACAGGGCTCGGCGCAGTAATGAACACCGCCAAGGTCGAGATTGGATCGCGCGCAGTTGTGTTCGGTCTGGGCGGGATCGGACTGAACGTGATCCAGGGATTGCGGTTGGCAGGTGCCGACCAGATCGTAGGTGTCGACCTCAACCCGGACAAAAAGGTGATGGCCGAGAAGTTCGGCATGACCGATTTCGTGAACCCTGCCGAGGTCGAGGGTGATCTTGTTCCCTATCTGGTGGACCTGACAAAGGGCGGCGCCGATTATTCATTCGACGCCACTGGCAACGTGGATGTCATGCGCGCAGCACTGGAATGCGCGCACAAAGGCTGGGGCGAGAGCATCATCATCGGGGTGGCCCCGGCAGGTGCTGAAATCTCGACCCGCCCGTTCCAGTTGGTCACCGGCCGTGTCTGGCGTGGAACCGCCTTTGGCGGCGCCCGGGGACGTACGGATGTGCCAAAGATTGTCGACTGGTACATGGACGGCAAGATCGAGATCGATCCGATGATCACCCATACTCTCAGCCTGGACGACATCAACAAAGGCTTCGATCTGATGCATGCGGGCGAGAGCATCCGCTCGGTTGTCGTCTACTAAAGCCGAACACGCGGACCCGGCGGGCGCATGACCGAGATTTTTCTGCGCACCGTCCCGTTCTTCCTGGTCATCGGGCTGGGATATGCTGCTGCACGCGGGCGCTTGTTCCACGGGGCCGCAGTCGCGGCACTGACCAAGTTTGTCTTCTACTTCGCGCTCAGCGCGATGTTGTTCGACTTTTCCTCGACCCTTCCGTTCGCCGAGATCTTCAACCGCGACTTGGCGTTGGCGTATCTGATCGCCACGGCACTCGTTTATGCTGTGGTCACCATCGTCGCGCTCCGGCGTGGAACGGGCCTGGCCGAAGCGGCGGTCGAGGCCCAATGCGGGGTAATCGGAAACATCGGCTTCCTTGGACTGCCGATGCTGATTGTCCTGATCGGACCGCAAGCGGCAGGTCCAATCATCCTGATGCTCGCTGTAGACCTAATCGTGTTCGGCTCGCTGATTGTCGCGATAATTGTGGGATCGCGCGAGAAGGGCGGGCTGCTTAAGATCCCATACCGGATAATCGTTGGTCTAATCAAAAACCCCATGATCATGTCGATCGCATCCGGCCTGGCGTGGTCTTATCTGGCGCTGCCCGTACCGCTCGCCATGGACGAATTTCTCGACCTTCTGGGCGGTGCTGCGACGCCGTGTGCGTTGTTTGCCATCGGGGCCTCGCTGGCCGACAAATCCGCCGAGCGTTTTTCTGTGGCGCTGTGGCTGAGCACGGCCAAACTGTTGCTGCATCCGGTCGCTGTTGCGGTCTTCACCCTGCTTGTGTTTGATCTGCCGCGGGAGATCGCGGCGGTCATCATCGCCAGCGCTGCTATGCCTGTTGCAGGCAACATCTATATCGTTGCACAACATTACGGCGTGGCACCCGCACGGGTGTCATCCGCAATCCTGGTGTCGACGGTCCTCAGCGTCGTTACCCTTACACTGGCCATCGCGCTGGTGTCCTGAGCGAAAGGAACGCCATGCAGGTCATATCCCAGAACCGGTCTTTCGGGGGCGTCCAGGGCGTCTACACCCATGCCTCGGACGTATGTGGCTGCGATATGACGTTTGCGCTCTATCTGCCGCCCCAGGCAGCAAAGGGGCCAGTTCCGATACTATGGTATCTGTCTGGGCTGACCTGCACGCACGAGAACGCGATGACCAAGGCCGGGGCACAAGCCTGGGCAGCGCAGAACGGCATCGCGGTGGTGTTCCCCGATACCTCGCCCCGAGGTGCAGAGATCGCGGATGACGAGGCCTTCGATCTGGGCCAGGGCGCGGGGTTCTATGTCGATGCGACCCAGGACCCCTGGACCCCCAATTTTCGAATGTGGTCCTACATTCTGGAAGAGTTGCCAAAGCTGATCTTCCGGAATTTCGACCTGCAAGAGGATGCGCAAGGGATCACCGGCCACTCGATGGGTGGGCACGGCGCGCTGACGCTTGCGCTGCGCAATCCCGAGCGCTTCGCTTCGGTCTCGGCGTTTGCGCCGATCGCAAACCCGACCGCGTCGGACTGGGGCCGCAAACAGTTGGCCGCGTATCTGGGCGAGGATCAAGACAGTTGGACAGCGCATGATGCGTCGCTGCTACTGGCCGAACACGGCTGGAAGGGGCATCTGCTGATCGATCAGGGCGCAGATGACCAGTTCCTCGACCTGCTGCGGCCAGAGGCGCTGGCAGCGGCAATCACCGAACGGCGACAGGCCGCGACCGTACGCATGCAGCGCGGGTATGATCACAGCTATTTCTTTGTCGCCAGCTTCATGGGCGATCACATCGCGTTTCACGCGGATGCGCTGGGGGCATCAGGGTTATAGACGGCCCGCCAGCACCTCGCGCACGAACCAGGCATCCCCGGGCGACGCAAGCTGTACGATCGCCTCGGCAGGCGACATCCACAACGCGCGGTGGTGCCGCTCGGTTGGCTTGCCCAGCGTCAGCCCCGGGCGACACAGAAACACGTGACAGATCTTGCGGGCCCAAAGGTCATAGTCCGGCATGTATGTGTATCGCTGATAAACACCCAGACGGCGCTCGACGCGGATACGCTGTCCGGTCTCTTCCAGCGCCTCCCGATGCAGCGCTATAATCGGCGTTTCGCCCGGATCAATCCCGCCGCCCGGCAATTGAATCTCAACGTTGGTGGAGGTTTCCTCGGTCACCAGGATGCCGTCCGTGCCTGCAATGACCGCGTAGGCGCCGGGGCGTTCGCGGTAGGTTCGATTTCGGCTGGGCGGGGATCCAAAACGTCTCATCCCACGGGTCGTAGCCGCGCTTGGGGGGCAAGCTCAAGCCTCAAAGACGATCCAGCTTATCGCGCAGGAACCTGCGTTCCGCACTGTTGCCGCTCAGCGCCTCGGCCCGCGACAGGTCCGCGCGCGCCCCATCCAGATCGCCCGCCTGCCGCCGAATTTCGGCGCGGGCGGCATAGAACGGCTGATAGTCGGCCAGCGCATCGCCCAATCCGTCCAGCAACCCCTCTGCTATCGACAGGTTTCCCGCATGCGCCAGCGCGACCGCCCGGTTCAGCCGCACCACATCCGATGGCGCCACCGCCTCAAGCGCGCCATAGAGGCCCGCGATCTGCGCCCAGTCCGTGTCCTGCCACGAGGCAGCCTCCAGATGAACAGCACTGATCGCCGCCTGGATCTGATAAGGCCCCGGTTTGCCTTCGGCCAGCGCCCGCAACAAAAGCCGCCGCCCTTCGCCGAACCGATTCCTGTCCCAAAGGGAGCGATCCTGCCGTTCCAACGGGACGACCGCCCCGTCCGGTCCCACCCTCGCACCGCGCCGGGCGTCATGCAGCAGGGTCAGCGCCAGCAGACCCGCCGTTTCGGGCAACGGCAGAAGATCATGTACCAGGCGCGCCAGGCGGATCGCCTCGGTCGCCAGATCGTCCCGCACCTGCGTGACTCCATCAGATGCCGCGTAGCCTTCGTTGTAGATCAGGTAGACCACTTCCAGCACCTGCGGCAGCCTGTGCGGCAGCTCTTCGGGGTCCGGCACACGATAGCGGATCCCGGTCTCGCGGATCTTGGTCTTGGCCCGTGTCAGACGCCGCGCCAGCGCCCCGGGTTTGACCAGGAAAGCCCGCGCGATCTGTTCCACCGACAGACCGCCCAGCGTCCGCAGGGTCAGCGCGACCCGCGCCTCGCGGGCAAGTGCCGGGTGACAGCAGGTAAAGATCAGCCGCAGCCGGTCGTCGGGAATGTCCTCGTCACTTTCGACCGGCCGCCGGTCCATTTCCGCATCCAGAATTGCTTGCTGCAAATCCGGACGGCTGTGCCGCGCCCGCTTGCGAAGCGTGTCCAGCGCCAGGCGCCGCGCGACAGTCAGAACCCAGGCGCCGGGATTGTCCGGCCGCCCGCAGCCGCCCCATTCACGGGCCGCGCGCAGCCAGGCCTCGGCCAAGGCCTCCTCCGCCAGGTCGAAATCGCCGAACTGGCGGATCAGGGTCGCCAGCAGCCGCCCGCCGTCGCCGCGATACGTCGCAACCAGATCTTCGGCGTCAGCTTTCATAGATGCGCACCGGGCGCACTTCGATGGTTCCGTAGCTGGCGGTCGGGATCTTCGACGCCCACGCGATCGCCTGATCCAGGTCATCGCATTCCAGCAGGTAGTAACCGCCTAGCTGCTCTTTGGTTTCGGCAAATGGACCGTCGGTCACGCGCCGCTTGCCACCACGCAGGCGGATTGATGTCGCCGTCTCGATGCTTTGCAAGGCATCTCCTGCCTTGAAGACACCCGCCGCGATGACCTCGCGCGTGAACGCGCCGTATTGTTCAATCACATCATCGGGAACATTTTCGGGCGCCCCTTCGTCCCAATAGATCAAAGCCATATACTGCATTGTCCGCTCCTTTTTGCGCGTTCACCGGGCAGCCTTTGCCGTCCTCACCACCATGACGCGCCATTTCAGCACAATCGGACACCGCGCCTGGAAAATTCTCAACCCCTGGCGCGCCTGACACAGGGGTTGGCAAGCCCGGGCCGAGCACCTATCTGGAGGGGCTTGTCCGGTCAGGCGGGCCATCCGACCTGCAGCGACCTTGACACAACCGCCAATCATGAACGGAATGTACGAAATGACGACCGCATCGCAGATCGCATGGGACGATACGGTTCTGCCGTTCCAGCTTGACCGCGCGGACACTCGCGGCCGGGTTGCACGGTTGGATCGTACGCTTCAGGAAATTCTGGGCCAGCACAACTATCCTGCGCCCGTCGCCGCATTGGTGGCCGAGGCGGCGTTGCTGACCGCACTGATCGGCCAGACCATCAATCTGCGCTGGAAACTGTCGCTGCAAATCCGCGGCGATGGCCCCATTCGCATGATTGCGACAGACTATTATGCCCCGGCGGCCGAGGGGCAGCCGGGGCGCGTGCGCGCCTATGCCAGCTTCGACGAAGATCGGCTGGACACGTCGCCTGCCGATGCCTTTGCGCAGATCGGCCGCGGCATGTTCGCGATCCTGATCGACCAGGGCGATGGATCGGTCCCCTATCAGGGGATCACGCCTTTAGCCGGCGGGTCACTGGCGAGCTGTGCCGAGACCTACTTCGCGCAGTCCGAACAGCTGCCAACCCGGTTCGCCCTGGCCATGGGTCTGGCGTCCGGGCCGGGCGAGGCCCCGGTCTGGCGTGGTGGTGGCGTGATGGTTCAGCACATGCCAAAGGCATCCCCTTTCGCCCAGGGCGACGCAACCGGTGAAGGTGGGCTACTGACCGCAGACGACATCCTCGGCGGGGACGAGGCCGAGGACTGGAACCGCGTCACGACCCTGTTGTCGACCGTAGAAGAGACCGAGTTGGTGGGACCGCACGTAACCCCCGATACCTTGCTGGTGCGCCTTTTCCACGAAGAGGGGCCCAGGGTCTTCGCCGCGCAGCCGGTGGCCTTTGGCTGTACCTGCAGTGCCGACAAGGTTGTCGAGTCGCTGTCGATCTATTCGGCCCGCGATATCGCCCATATGACCACTGACCAGGGCACCGTCACGGCCGACTGCCAGTTCTGCGGCGCACACTACGAATTCGACCCCGCGGAATTGGGGGTCGAGGCGACAAAGTCGCGGGCCTGACCCGTGGACTGGCCGGACATATCGGTCGATCAAGTGGCGCGCGTGCTGAACGCGCGCGCGCCACGCCAAAGCTCGGACTACGATCTGGTCCCGGACATCCGCGACAGCCTTCCCCAGAACCGAAGGTTGCGCCCGGCCGCTGTTCTGATCCCCCTTGTGGAAACGCAATCCGGCCTATCTGCCGTGTTGACACGTAGATCCGCCCGCCTGAAGCACCATCCAGGCCAGGTCGCGTTCCCAGGCGGCAAGCTGGAGCCAGGAGAGACCGGCTGGCAGGCTGCGCTGCGTGAGGCCGAGGAAGAGATCGGCCTGACCGCATCAGGGATCGAGAGGCTGGGGCAGCTCGATACCCACGAAACCGTCACTCAGTTTGCGGTCGAGCCCCATGTCGCGATCATCCCGGGCCGCCAGCGCTACAGGATCGACCCGTCCGAGGTCGAAGAGGTGTTCGAGATCCCGCTCGCCTTTCTTCTGAACCCCGCCAATCTGCAGGTTCACCAGCGCACGTGGCACGGGCAATCCAGACAATACCACGCGATCCCCTATGGCCCCCACTATGTCTGGGGCGCAACCGCGCGGATGCTCAAGGGGTTTTCCGACCGCGCGTGGGACGTGGCGCCATGAACGTGACCGGCCCGTGGATCCAAGCCGCCCCGACGCGCGCGGTTATGGCAGCGCTTGCAGATGCAGGGCATCGGGCCTGGTTTGTGGGCGGATGCGTCCGAAATGACATCCTGGGCGTACCTGTCGCGGACATCGACATCGCCACCGATGCCATACCGACCGCTGTAATCGCGGCGGCTGACGCGGCGGACATCCGTGCGATCCCGACGGGCATTGACCATGGAACCGTGACGCTGGTCCATCACGGTGTGCCGCACGAGGTCACGACGTTTCGCAAGGATATCGAGACGGACGGCCGGCGCGCCATCGTTGCGTTCTCGACCGATATGCTGGAAGACGCATCGCGCCGGGACTTCACGATGAACGCGCTCTATGCGGACAGGAACGGAGAAATTACGGATCCCGTCGGCGGGCTTCCGGATCTTGTCGCGCGCCGTGTCCGGTTCATCGGCAAGGCGGCAGATCGGATTGCCGAGGATGGACTGCGGATCCTACGCTTTTTCCGGTTTCATGCCGCCTATGGCGACGCCGGGGCCGGGATGGATGCCGAGGCGCTGACGGCCATCAAGGCCGCCGTAGGCGCGCTGGACAAGGTCAGCCGCGAGCGGATCGGTGCCGAGATGCACAAGCTGCTGGGCACCGCCGACCCGTCGCAATCGCTTCACGCCATGGCCGAATGCGGCGTGCTGGAGGCCATTCTGCCGGGTGCCTCTGTCGGCGGATTGCCTCGCCTGGTAGCTATCGAACACAAATACAGTATCGCTCCCGCCTGGCGCAGGCGGCTGGTCAGCCTGAACGCGGATGGTGCGGCCGATGCGCTCAGGCTATCGCGCGCAGACGCGCGCCACCTGAATGATGTCGCACTTTGCATCCGGAACGCGGTGTCCACTCACGAGGCAGCCTACCGCATGGGCAAAGAGGTGGCGCTGGATGCGGCTTTGACGGGTCAGTCGGTGCCCCCGCCCGATTTGATCGCGCGTGTGGAACTGGGGGCATCCGCCCGGTTTCCCGTCAACGGGGCCGACCTGGTGGACCGGTATCCGGCCGGGCCCCATCTCGGGCAGGCACTCAAGCGGCTGGAACAGCGCTGGATCGACAGTGACTTTGCGCTCGGCCGCGCAGAACTGCTGGCGATTGACAGCGATCCGCAAAACTGAAAGCGTCGCGCGCTCAACAACCCCCCCCGGACCCCTCCTTGTCTGTCGCCATCGATCCGCTCTACCTCTTTGTGTTTGCCGGGCTCTTTTCGCCGGGGCCCAATGTGGTAATGCTGATCGCGTCTGGTGCGCGGTTCGGATTTGCCCCAACAGTGCCGCACATTCTGGGTGTGGCCTTTGGCGTCGGCATTACCGCAGGGTTGACCGGCATGGGCCTGGGCGAGGCGCTGTTGCGCATGCCCGCCGTCACCTTGGTGCTCAAGATTTTGGCCGCGATCTGGATCTTCTACCTGGCCTGGGCACTGTTTCGATCGACCCGCATGGGTCAACAGACGGAAGCCGCCCAACCGTTTACGTTTTTCCAGGCAGCGCTGTTTCAGTGGGTCAACCCCAAGGTCTGGGCGGTCGCCCTGGCCGCCGGAGCAGGGTTTGGCGCAGGTGGTACCGGCATCGAAGAAGGCACCAGGCTGGCCGTCGCCTTTTCTTCGATCAATCTGTTTGTCTGTATCTTCTGGACCGCCGCCGGGCACGGACTGACGAGATTCCTGCGACAGCCGTCGATCTGGCGCGGCTTCATGACAATCATGGCCGGTGCCCTGGCATTGTCAGGACTGCTTGTCTTTCTCTGACCCGCTCGCGCGTCATCTAGGTAGGCGAATCGTTAACGGTTTGCTATCAAGTGAGAACAATACGTGAACATAGGAGGACCAGGATGTCCGCAGATGCATTGAAAAAAACCGCCGAAACGTTGGCCGAGTATTGCCGGACCCAGCAAGAGGACAAAGGCCTGAGCGAGCTTTATGACGATGGCGCCGTTTCGGTCGAGATGTCGCCAATGCCCGGCACCGACAGCGCGGAAAGCGTCGGTGTCGACGCGATCAAGGGCAAACACGAATGGTGGGGCGCGAACTTCGAGGTCCATGGCGGGGGTGTCGAGGGCCCGTACCTACATGGCGACGACAAGTTTGCCCTGATCTTCGAGATCGATGCCACTGAAAAGGCCAGCGGACAACGCTGGCAGATGAAAGAGGTCGCGGTCTACACGGTGAACGATGCCGGAAAGATCGTTCGCGAAGAATTCATGGGCCAACCCCAGTGAAACGGACGGCCCTGTCTGCGCATCCCTTGCGGATGGGGCCATTCGGCGGCGGTGCACTGGTGGCCGGATTTGCTCGGCACACCAGGGCGGCGATTGGTGAAACGTGTTCCAGCACCCATTACCGGGCCGCGGGGTTTGCGACCCCTCGCAAGTCCGCGAACGCGCCGCTACACACCAAGGCCGGATTAGATCCCGTATCTTTTGGTCCTGCGGTGTTTGCGCCCCGTGATAGCTAGATCCTGAATTATTGCGGGTCGGGGTCGGGATCCAAACGCCTTGGGCCCGACCCTTCGGCCCCCAGCGCGTCATCGGGATTGTGCAACGGGCAGGATTTGACCGACAGGCAGCCACAGCCGATGCAGTGATCCAGTTGATCGCGCAACGCCTCGAGCCGAGCGATACGGGCGGACAGATCCTCTTTCCACCCTGCCGAAACCCGCCGCCAATCAGCGGCCGTTGGGATGCGGCCCTCGGGCAGCACAGCCAGCCGCTCTCCGATCTCGGCCAGCGGTACCCCCAGCCGTGTTGCGGCCTTTAAGATCGCCACGCGCCGTAGCATCGCCCGGTCATACCGCCTGTGGTTTGCATCGGTCCGCCAACTGCGGATCAGCCCCAGACTTTCGTAGTAATGCACAGCCGAGACGGCCAATCCCGCACGCTGGGCAAACGCGCCAACCGACAGGTCGGCAGAGGGTTTCACACGTCGCGCCATTTCACCTTGACCTCAAGTTAACTTGAGGTTGCACGGTAAGGGTCCCAGATGATTCGGAACAGGAGAAACCGATGAAGCACCCATTGCTATCCGCTGTCTCGACACTCCTCGGACGGGGCGCAGGCACCCGCCCGACACCGCGCAAGCACAACCATGTCAGCAGGCTGAACGATCATTACCGCAAAGATATCGGCCTGGCACCGGACGAACCTGCCTAAAAATTTCAGAGGTG